>DMUR01000028.1 GCA_003476885.1 Chloroflexota bacterium | reverse complement strand
GAGACGTCGTTGCCGAAGAGGGCGGTGGTGGCAGTGAACTGACTGCCGGTCAACTGCATCCCATCGCCAGAATCGCCGGCGAATCGAATCGTGACTCGGTCGAGTTGGGTGACGTTTTCGGTGCTGTTCGTGCCGCTCTTTGGGCTCGTCACGCTGCCAACTCCTCCACTAACTATCGCCGCACTTTGCCGAAGATGTGGGACTCAGCGCGACCGTCGCGCGCTGCTCCGAGAGCGTACCGCATCTGGGTATGAAGCCTTGAGCTCCACGAGAAGGCGCTTCTCGTCACGCTTGGCGAGGAAGTGCCACAGCAGGAAGGCGGTCACGCCGAGCGTCCAAGCCAAGGCGGTCCAGATCAGCGCTTGGTCTAGGCCCCCCGCCGCGACTTGGGCAAGCCCCTCCTCCATGCCGGCTCCCCAGAGGAGGAGTGCCGCCACCGAGTAGCCGATCGTCATCACGCTCCCATACCCGCTGAGTCGCGCGAACGAGAGGAAGGAGAGCTTCGGGGCATCTGGTAGATAGAAGTAGGCGGCCTCAAGCCGATGCGCGGGGAGCACCGTGCGGCCGAAGCGCGCGTTGATGCTCTTCTCAATGAACTCGGCGTGCCTCCGCGCGAAGACGGTGTAGTAGAAGGTGTAGCCCGCTTCAAGAAATGCGAACGGCACGATGAAGGTAAGCAGGAACCCAATCGGCGCACCAGCGCTGAGGCCGGAGAGGGCGAGGATCACGAGTGAGACCACCCCCCAGACGGTGATCTGGCGGAAGAAGAGCCCCGAGTACGCGCCGAGCATGCCGCGCATGCGCTCAAGCTGCTGCTCAAGGAGGCGAAGTTCGGCCCGATCACGTTCGTTCATCCTGATCACTATAGTGGGGAGGTGAAACTCAAGTCGCTCCTCTTCGGACTTGTCGCCCTCCTCCTCGCGGGCGCGTGTGCAGCGGAACCTGCGCCGAGCGCCAGCCTCCTCTACACGGCGACCCGCTCATGGTCGAACGGCATTGAGGAGCGCGTTGAGGTGTACGCAGACGGGCGAACGATCATGACGCACGGTGATTACGAGGAGCGCATCACCCTTCCAGGTGACCAGATGGCTGAACTTGCCGCGGCAGCAACCACGCCGGCCGATGCGGGAAGCAACGGTGACGATCCAATCCTCGGTGTGACCATTGGATCAACCGCTGAGGTGCGACCTGCGGCCATCACCCCAGGCTCAATCGCGGAACTGCTCAACAAACTGCTCGACTCGCACACGCTGCACGAATAGGGGCACCGACCAGCGAAGACCTACTTCGCGATGGCGCTGATCAGGATCAGGTGTCGTCCGAGCGGTTCAGATGCGATCTCCGTAAACCTTCCACCAAGCATCTCACTCGTTGCCTGCTCCAAGGTTGATGGATCAAGGTTCGGCGGCGCGAGATCAATCAGTGCGAGTCGACCACCCTTCGCAAGCCAACTATGTGCAACCTCCACCTGTTGCGCGCGCGGCTCGGCTGCGAGTTGGCTCAGCAAGAACGGAAGGAGGACGAGTCCTGCCGGTTCGCCTTCTGGTCCTTCAAGGAGGCTGCGCGGATGGAGGTGCGCCTTCAGCCCGTGCGCGAGGAGACGCTGTCGCGCGCGCGTGAGCCGATCTTCACGTGCGTCATAGGCGCTCACGTCACCACGCGACGCAAGGAGCACGGTCCAGAATCCGATCCCGGCGCCGAGCTCCACGGCTCGACCGCTGTATGAGAGCGCATCAAGCCAGAGCACGGCGCGATCGATCTCGCCCTGCCATGTTGCGCCGGCGAGTGGACCTCGATCAAATGGCGTGCGATTGAGATACCAGGCTTCAAGCGCATCCGGCTCTTCGGGCGGCGGGAGCAGACCGAGTCGTGCAGGGACCGCGCCAGACGGATCGCCGCTTGGTGGCGGTGTGCTCCCTGCGGGGCGTGGCAGTGCGCTCGGTAGCGGAATGCCCGAGGGTGGTGCGCCGCCGCCGGCGCGACGCCGCATCCCTTCTTTGAGCTTTGCTTTCAGGTACGGCTGATTCGGTGCACGCTCAAGACATGCGGCGCAAAGAAGTGTCCAGCGTTCAAGCGAATCTTCCGTGCGCGGCGCAACTGCGCTGCCGCACCAGGAACAAGAGAATGGCGTGATCGCGCTCAGCGCGTCCGCCTCAGCGTGGCTTCGCTGCGTCGACTGCGGCTCGTGCCGCCGCCTTGTCCTTGTACCAGTTGGCGTCAATCTGAATGTACGGCGCCCACTGCGCTGGGACAGATTCAGCTGGGAAGATGGAGTTCACTGGGCACTCTGGCTCACAGGCGCCGCAGTCAATGCACTCATCTGGATCAATGAACAACTTGCGATCGGTCCCCACTTCAAAGTGAATACAGTCAACCGGGCAGACGGAGACGCACGACTGATCAAGGACATCAACGCAGGGTTCCGCAATCACATATGCCATCGTTCCGTCTCCTTCTCCACTGGGCCGTTCTGGACGGCCGACCTATGCGCCCGAAGGTACCACTTCACATGCCAGAGGGCTGGAAGCCAGCGTCAAGGAAGCGCGCCGGCTCGTCTTGGAAGTCAAGGAGGCAGCCCCGCCCACAGAAGTAGAAGCGCTCGCCGCCCCCCTCCGCTACACCCTGGTGACGCCCCGGCTGCGCTGCGTTCGAAAGTTCGCTGAGTTGAATCAGGGTGGTCAGAGCGTCGGGCGCTACCTGCACCTCCATCCCGCAGACTGGATCAATAGCAACACTCACTCCACTCCCCCTCTCGTTCGTTCGTCGTGCACCGCTTCGCGTCGCCGAATCTCGGCAAGCTCCTGTGCCAACTTCTCAGAATAGTAGCGCGAAGTGGGTCGCTCTTCCGCGCGCATCCAGGCGGCGAGCACCGCGAATACCGCAAGGAGGAAGAGGCCGTCGCCAACGAGCCACATGATGGCACCCGCGAGCTGTTGATCTTCCAGCGGTGTGGGCCCCCACGGTCGCTGCAGCCGCTCATAGTGCGGATAGAGCACGCTTGGTGCCCACATGATCGCCACTCCGAGGAAGCTGTTCTGCGGCATCTGCGTGATCAGATAGAAGAGTGCGGCGGGGCGCGAGAGGCGGTGCCGCACTGGGTCGAGCGAGAAGACTGGAGCCCAGAAGAGGAGTGCGCTACCTAGGTAGATGATGTGCTCCAAGTTATGCAGCAAGGGATTATCAAGCGCCGCATCAAAGAGTGGTGAGAGGTGTGTCGCCCACATCACAAAGACAAGGAGGAGCCAGGCAACGATCGGGTGGCTAACGACACCAACGAAGCGACTCTGCAGCAGGGCCAAGATCCGCGCGCGCCAGCGAGGCGACGCAAGCCGAAGGATCAGCGTGACTGGAGCGGCTCGCAGGAGAAGGATCGGCACAGGGAAGAGTAGGATCAGGTGCTGCGCCATGTGCACGCTGAAGAGCGTGGTGTCGTAGCGCTCAATCACCGACTGCAGCGCGATCAGCAGGAAGACGGCGGCGCCAACGATCGCCACGCTCCGCGAACGTGGCACAGGATTCTGCGGGTGCTGGCGCTGAACGCGGCGTACCCCTACGAACCAGAGCACCAGCCCAGCCACAACGAGCAGGCTGATGATTGGCGGGGAGTACCAGTACGCAACGGCGGCAAGGCTCGGCTCTGGCGGGAGGGGCCCGTGCGCAGGAAAGAGGTTGAAGGCGTTCACCCCCCTATCTTCGGGCACCCGCAGGTTTTTCGGTGGCGGCTACAATATGAGCATGAAGTACGCCCTTGCCTTCGGACTCATCTTCGTCATCATTGGCGCCGTCTACCTTCTGGTCTCTGGAGACGCCGGAGGCGCATTCATGCTGGTTGCGCTCGGCGTGGCGATGAGCACAATGACCGCGGTGCTCGTCCACGCAATGAACTCTGAAGCCTAGGGGCTGACGTTGGACGCACTCCGCTCGCTCCTTGAGTGGATCGTCTCTCTCCTTGGGCCGTTCGTTGCGCCTGATTGGGGTGCGCTGATCCAGCTCCTGCCGATCATCATCCTTCTCGTCGTCGCCGGATTCTACGCGTGGGTCTTCTTCCGGTTCCGACGCGCTGGTCCGCGCCAGATCGGAATGCCAATCCTCCCGACGCGCTCCGCACCGGCAGGGATCCACCTCCCAGGGCCGAGCCTCGCGCCGCTCCTCATCTCCGTTGCGTCGGCGGCACTCTTCTTCTCCGTTGCGCTCGGTGGCGTTGCGCTCGCCGTCTCTGCAGGCGCGATGCTCCTCGCGCTCGTGGCGTGGGGACGTGAAGCGGTTCGCGAATACGATGCGATCGGCGCAGGCGACCACGGCGCACTTGCGATTTCTGCGCAGAGCAGCAGGGCGGCGTCCGGGCCACCAGCAGGTGTGCACCTTCCACCACCCTCACTCCTCCCCTTCCTTGTGAGTCTCGCCACGGGCGTGCTCCTCTTCGGCGCAGCGATCGGTCTCCCCTTCGTCCTCCTTGGCGGCCTGATGACCGCGTTCGCACTGATTGGATGGCTCCTCGATTCAGGTCGTGAGTACCGCGCTGTTGCGGAGGCTGACAGCACTGGACACTTGGTGAACCCAACGCCAAAGAGTGCACCGCGCATCAGCCTCCTCCTCTTCTCGCTGCTCTTTGTGGTGGTTGGTGGCGTGCAGGCCGGACTCATCTTCACCGAGTCAGAGAGCCCCGCTCCGTCCCCTGGAGCAAGCGGCGCACCCGCAGAGAGCGGCGCCCCCACGGAGAGCGGCGCACCATCGGCGGGCCCAGACGACGGCATCACGCTGATCACTGCGATGGGTATCAAGTTCGAGCAGACCCTGTTTGAACTCCCAGCAGATATGGCGAGCCAACTGCGCTTTCACAACATGGACGTTGGCATCCCACACAACATTGCGATCCATGAAGGTAGCGCCGACGCGATTGGACCTGAGCTCTGGCAGGGCGAGATCTTCAACGGCGATGAGACAGTTCTCTATGAAGTTCCCGCCTTCCCAGCGGGAAGCTACTCGTTCGTCTGTACCGTTCATCCGAACATGGTCGGCGACGTCGTGGTGAAGTGAGGGCTCGCGCGCTAGTTCTCGCCCTGATCGCCGCCCTCTCCTTGGGAAGTTGCCAGACGTCTGGTGAGCTGCTCGGCCGAACGATCCGCATCGAAAAAGAGTCACTCCTCTCC
>DMUR01000045.1:7014-9560 GCA_003476885.1 Chloroflexota bacterium | reverse complement strand
CACGACCGAGTGCGCGCAGCGCAGTACGCGCCGTCAGAGGGTCAAGGCCAGCGAGGAGCCCTCGGATGCGCAGACGACTGCTGCGCGGGCTCCGCGGCGCACTCCCAGCCAGCGGATCCATACAGCCGATCCCTGTTGGATCGGCAAGCCACTCAAAGTGGTGTCCGCTCTCAATCTCAATGTCGCGTCCACTCTGCGCGGCACCAGGGACTGGTGATGCGAGTGCGAATGCATCGGCGACCCGCGTGGTCAGCGTGTCAGATGGACCGGAGATCAGGATCGGAACTCCCGCATCAACGAGGAGTGACGCATGCGCGAGAAACTCCGCATCCGCGATCCCGTCAGCTACTAGGGTGCGGAGGGCCGCCGCCTCTTCACTCACGGCCGTGTGACCTGCAGTCGTCCACTCGCTACAACGTCACTGATCCAGGGAAGTTCGTCGCCGACCGTGGTCGCGGCACCGTGACCAGGGATCACGCGCGTTTCGGCGCGGAGCTTTGCGAGTCTGCCGAGCGAGGCGATCATCGCTGCGTCATCGCCGCCAGGGAGATCGGTTCGCCCCCACGCACCTTGGAAGAGCGTGTCGCCGCTGTAGAGAATGCCCGCCTCCTCGTCGTGCAGAGAGATGGAACCTTCGGTGTGTCCAGGCGTATGCATCACGAGGAGGTTGATTGCGCCAGCACGAATACGATCCCCCTCGGAGAGATCGCGAGTTGGGATCACGGCAGGGATTGGAAATGGTGCGGCCATCGGCCGAGGATCTTCTAGCCGGTGGCGATCGAGTGGATGCGATCCGATGGCGAGTTCGCGTGACTCATGCGCGCGCACATGCCCTGCAAGTGCGGCGAGCTCCCCCATGTGATCCCAGTGGCCATGGGTGGCCAGCGCCAAGACAAGTTTCCACTCGCGTTCAGCAAGCGCCGCAACGAGCTCCGCAAGTGATGGAATGGCGGGATCAATCACGATCGCTTCACGTCGAATAGGATCGCCGATCAGCGCAACATTCGTGCGGAGCGGTCCGGCTGGTAGGACGAGAAGTTCAGCGCTCATGCGTCACTTTCGCTTTCGCGCTGCGAGATGTGTGGCGGCGGGGCTGATTGAGCGTGGATCAAGATCGCGCTTCAGGGTCTCCGCATCTGCCGCGGTGAGGCGCAGAAGATCCGCAAGCGCGAGATGGGTAGCCGCTGCGAGGTCTGGGTGCACCGCGCGCTCTCCCCCTCCCCTAACCTTCGCTGGACGCTCGGTGAAGCCAACGCGCGCGCCACCGCGGCCACCGAGTGATGCGGCGTACTGGAGGCCCCAGAGAAGCACCTCACGCGCCTCAATCGGATCTCCCGCTGATCCAACGAGTGCAAGGATCAGGCCACGATCACCAGGGAGGTTCGCCGCAGCACGCCATGCATCTGGATCCGCGATCGGGTCAATCAGCAGACTCTCCGCTGGCAGTGCCCCCCACTCCGCGCCGCTGATCGGTGCGAGCGGCGCATCAACGCAGATCAGCATGCGATGCCTCCCCTCGCCCGCTGCGAGCGCCGCAGCAAGACGCGCAATTTTTGGTGCTCGATCAGGCTCCGCTCGATCAGCCCCCGACAGAGCTAGCGCGCTTGTACGGATCGCAATGATCTCCGCCTCCGTCTGCAACGCCGCCGTCACAGCCGCGAGGACTTCAGGCGAGCCAGAGTCTTCAATGATGAGTGCTCCTTGGAGCCCAGCGGCACGTGCCGCTGCAAGCTCCTCAAGGCTCGTCGTAAAGAATGGACCTCCGAGCGCAGCGACCGCTGCAATGCGACCCTCCTGTGTGGGTGAAAAGTCTGCGGGCGAGAGGAGGGTTGCAAACACGACTAAAACGGGAGTGTGGTGCGCAGCAGCGCAAGCGAGTACCAGTTCATGAAGATCACCAGAAGTGCGAACGCCATGATCAGGGTGTAGAGCTGTTCGCGGCCGGCGCCGCGACTGATCACTCCCGCCCAACGGCTACGCATCGACTCTGCCCGCGTTGGCGGCACCAGTACACCGAGCAGTAAGCCAAGTGCCAAACCGCCGAGATGTGCCGCGTTGTCAATCCCGCCGCCCGCAACATTTAGGCCAAGACCGAAAAGGAGATTGATTGCAATCAGTCCGCCAATCTGTGCGAGAGCGGCGCGCACGCCGCGCTCCACGAGTGGACGGTGTGCCCACTCCGCGCCGAGGGCGACACCGAAGAGCGCGAACACGCCACCTGATGCTCCGACCGATGGGATTAGCGGCGTCCAGATTGCACTCGCGAGCGACGCGCCAACAACGCCGAGCAGATACCAGAGGAGGAGGCGCTGCGTGCCGTAGAGGCGCTGCACCAGACGCGCGCCGAGATCCATGGCGAAGAGGTTGAAGAGGAGATGAAGGGGACTACCGTGTACAAGCGCAACCGTAAGAAGGCGCCACGGCTCTGTACTCAAGAAGTCACCGTTCGCACTGTCTACCTTGATCAGTGCGAGCGGCTCAAGGAGGCGTGGCAGCGCAAGAGCGGCAGCGGAGACTACTCCCGTGAATCCGACCATCAGCAGCGG
>DMUR01000045.1:3530-6902 GCA_003476885.1 Chloroflexota bacterium | reverse complement strand
CTTCGGCGCGCGCGCGATCGTTGGGTGCGTCGCGTTCCGCGCGCTGATACTCGGCAAGAGCATCTTGCAGTCGACCAGCCGTGACGTGAAGTACGGCGAGGCGTCGACGCGCCACAAAGCGCACCTCCTGCTCTCCACTCTGGCCGGCCCCCTGCAAGAGTTCGCGCGCCTCATCATCGCGGCCGAGTCGTACCAGCGCCTCTGCGGCGCCAATGGATGCGCGCCCAGCAAGATTCAGATCGCCGCTCCCAGCGGCACGCCAGAAGCACTCGAGCGCAGCCTCTGCGTCACCAGCGTCGAGCGCATCGGCGCCCGCATCAATCAGGCGACCGGCATCGTCGTGGCTGATCGGCCCACTTGTGCGCAGGAGTTCGCTGATGTCCACCCGCTGAGCGTATGCGATCGGCTAGGCCTTCGCCGACCCACCCTCATCCGATGCGAGAAGTCCAGCAAGGTATGCGTCGAACTCGGGGCTCTCCGCGCTGGGGCGCGCCACGAAGAGTGGCGGTGCAGCCTCACGCAGTGACGTGGGAGTACCGGGGGCGCCGCTCGCTGCTGGTGCCACCACTCCGTGTTCCAGGTCGGCGTCGCCGACAACGATCAGGTGCGCGCCACCATAGGCCGACTCCTCTGTCACGCCCTGAACGAGCGTGACGTTCGCGGGATCAATCAAGAGGACCGCGGAGAAGCTCGTGAGATAGCGGAGGCCGAGTTGTGCGTCGCCGCGATCAAGTTCAATCCCGCGCGCTGCAGCGCCAACGGGAGTAGCAAGCGCAGCGTCACGCAGGAGGGCAACGTGACCAATGCCATCGCGGGCAAGCGACAGGGTCAGCTCCTCCCCAATCCGATCCGCGCCAATTCGGCCAATCATCTCCACCCGCTCGCCGCCACGGACGAGCGCGCGGGCAACGCGCACGCCAAGGCCACCCGCCTGGTGTGATCCGTCAGCGGCCAACTCTGCAACGGGACTGCCGATGATGGCGATCATCTATGACTCCCCCTTCACCGGCTCACTGCGCACCTCGACCGCAAATCCTGCATCGCGTAGCGGTGCTTCAATGGAGGCGGCGTCACCAACGACCACGATGCGCTCTCGCTCCGCTGACAACTCCTCTGCCACCTGCGCCACCGCAGCGGCTGGGACCGACTCAACGGAGGACTGGAACTTATCCAACTCATCGGCGGCAAGGTCGTTCACAACAAGGGCGGTGACAGCCCCAGCCACAGCGGAGGCGGTGCCGAATCGAAGTGGGAACGTCCCGCGAAGATACTGTCGTGCGGCGGTGAGCTCTTCTTCCGTCGCTGGATCTGTCGCGAGTGACCCGAGCTGCGTGCGCGCCTCTACGAGCGCGGCGGCGGTCACCGAACTCTCCACCGCGGTGCGTGCGGTGAATGGCCCGCGACCGCGTCGGAACTCAAAACCTGCGGCGGCTCCATAGGTGTACCCCTTCTCCTCACGAAGCACGCGATTAAGTCGCGACCCAAAGAGACCACCGAGAATCTCAGAGTGGACGAGTGCCGCGTGGAAGAGCGGATCGAGGCGGGAGCGGCCGAGTCGTCCGATGCGCAGCTCCGACTGAACGGAGCCGGGTCGGTCGAGGAGCAGCAGGTGCGGCGCACCACTGCGCTCGCTGCTGATCGGCGACGACGTATCAGCGGGCGGATGCGCCTTACCGCTGCCGCACGTCAACGCTGCTAGTGCGCTCTCTTGCACGGTGCGGATTGCTGCTGCGGGGTCAAGTTCTCCAGCGATCACGATGGTTGGCCGCCCAGCGGAGAGGAGTTGCTGATGTCGCGCGAGCAGCGCCGTCCGATCTATGGCGGCGACGCTCTCTCGTGTGCCGCCAGCCGGTCGCGAGTACGCCGCCCCTTCGTCATAGATGGCGGCGATCAGTGCCTCACTTGCTCGAGCGCGCGGGCTCGCCTGCACCTGATCAATCGCGGCGAGACGGAGCGCCTTCACGCGTTGGATCTCACGCTCGGGGAGCCGCGGGGCGAGGGCGATCTCTGCAATCAACGGCAGGATTCCAGCCAGGCGGCCCGCAGGGAGTGTGGCGCCGATCACTAGGCTCTCCCATCCCGCCTCTGCCCCAATCTTTGCGCCGAGAAGTTCGCTCGCCTCCACCAACGCATCAGCATCATGGCGCTCTCCCCCTTCCGTGAGCAGACGAGCGAGTGCCGTGGTGATGCCCGATCCTTCACGCGATTCGGCGGAGGCACCACTCGGGAGGATCAGCTGCACCGATGCGAGCGGTCGCGCTGGCATTGGGAGCACGATGATGCGCACACCGTTCGATGTCTCACCCTCGATCGCACGAGGGAACCGATACGCGCGGGCGCTCCCGGGTCCAGGACGCGCGGCGCTCATGACACCTCCACCGGTTCGTACCAGAGGATCACCCGATCGTCAGCGAGGTACTGCTTCGCAACGCGCTGTACAGCAGCGGCGTCTACGCCTTGGTAGATCGCTAGATCACGATTAATGCGCTCAGGATCGCTGAGGAGGGTTGCATACACCCCAATCTGATCGGCGATCGTCTCAGGATCTGAGCGGAGCGCCAACTCCTCCGACTCAATCAGCGCGCGTGCACGCTCCATCTCCGTTGGGGTGGGACCGCGCTCGCCGAGACCGCGCAGCTCCTCAAGGAAGAGCGTCTCCAACGTGATCGCATCGGCTCCAGGTCGCAGGGTGGCGGAACCGACAACCAGAGACGCGCCACCAACGAACGGCAAGACCGAAAGCCCCACATCTTGCGCCACCTGTTCTTGGCGCACGAGTCGCCGCGTCAGCCGACTCCCACGACCACCAGCGAGGATCTGGCAGGCGATCTCAAGCGCGGGGAGATCTGGGCTTGAAAGGATCGGCGCACGATAGGCGAGATGGATGCGCGGATCAGGAACCTTATCTTTCACCGTCTTGCGAATCTCACCACCTAGCGACGTGGTAATCGTGAGGTCGGGATGCGACGGGAGGGCGGGGTTCGCCGCAATCCCGCCGAAGAGCCGCTCCACTGCCGCAGCGATCTCTGTCTCGTCAATGTCACCAACGACTGTCAGCACCGCATTGTTCGGCGCGTACCAGGTGGCGAAGAAGTTGCGCACATCTTCAAGGCTCGCTGCGTCCAAATCCTCCATAGATCCGATCGTTGGGTGGTGATACGGATGGCCCTTTGGGTATGCGAGGGCAAAGAGTTCAAGGTATGCCGTCCCATACGGCTGGTTGTCGTAGCTGGAACGCTTCTCGTTCTTCACCACATCGCGCTGGTTATCAAGGTTTGCCTGATCGAGTGCCTCAAGAAGCGTTCCGAGTCGGTCCGCCTCCATCCAGAGGATCAGCTCCACCCACTCGGCCGGAACGGTGGCGAAGTAGTT
>DMUR01000045.1:222-3413 GCA_003476885.1 Chloroflexota bacterium | reverse complement strand
GCCTTCGAAACGTTCGCCGAACCTTGGAACATCAGGTGCTCAAAGAGATGCGCAAATCCAGTCCGACCCACGCGTTCATCTTTGGATCCAACGTGATACCAGAGGTTGACGGTGGCGGTTGGCGTAGTGCGATCAAGGACGGTGATAAGGCGTAGGCCGTTCGCAAGCTTCCGCTCTTTCAGCGGGATTGGGTGAGGTGCTGACATGCGCGTCGCCGCGGTTAGTTCAACGGAAGGAGCGAGAAGAGGAGCGCGCCGGCGAGTCCAACAGCCAGCCCCTGTACTGCGATCACGAGCGCAGTTCGACGATCAGCGGCGAGCGCGGCACTGTTTGTCACGCGGCTCATCTCACCAATCTTTCCGAGATTGAAGGTCCCTGCAAGTCCGTAGGCCATGCAGAAGCGACGCTGCGCCTGGATCCAACCGATCGCGGCGCCCGTCAGTGGAAGTGCGATCAGTAGTCGTGGGCCGAGGCCGCTCGGGGTACCGAGCACAACGAGTGCGACGGCGAGCAGTAGCGTGGCGACGAAACCTGCGGCTGCCGCGCGCTTACGGCGCGTGATCTCCTCAGGTCCAATGTTGCAGGCCCCAGCGACGTACTCAAGTTGCATGCCGCTATCGTAGCCGCTCGCGCAACCCCCCGTTGCCGAGCGGTGCGATCGCCACGCTGGCGAGCGCGTTGCGCACGGCGAGTGATTCTGCAGCCGCCACCGCAGTCTCCATCGTGGTGAGACAGAGCACGCCCTCCTCGACCGCGGCGAGGCGAATCTCCAGCGCGTCACGCAAGACGCCGCTCTCTGGCGAGGGCGTATTCACCACCGCCGCAATGGAACCCGATCGAATCAGTTCGGCGATCTCGGGCGCACCGTCACGTCCACCGGCGCCGATCGGATTCGCCGCCGTCGCGTGAATGCCTAGCGCTGCCAGCGCATCACGCGTCCCTGGGGTTGCGGCGATCGCATAGCCAGCCTCAATGAGTGGCTGCGCGAGCTGCGCCAGGAGCCCTTTGTCTCGGTTCGCAATACTGAGCAGGATCGTCCGTTGCGCGTCACGCGGCGGAGGCGGGAGGAGGTTTGCGGCGATCAGCGCCTTCCCGATCGCGTCGCGTGCGTTCACGCCAATCCCAATCACCTCGCCAGTGCTCTGCATGAAAGGCCCGAGCGTTGGATCAACCCCGCGCAACTTTGCAGTGCTGAACGCGGGAGCCTTCACCGCCACGCCGGTCGGCGCAGATGCCACGCCGGAGCGGTATCCGGCGCTCGCTAGCGTGTCGCCGAGCGCAATGTCCACTGCGAGCGGCACCATTGGGATCCCCGTCACCTTACTCATGAACGGGACGGTCCGACTCGCACGTGGGTTCACCTCAATCAGGTAGATCCCCTCTTCGCGCACAATGAACTGCGCGTTCACCAAACCGCGAACGCCGATCTCGCGCACCAGCCGCATGAAGATCTCGGCAACCTCCGCCTGGCGTGACGCAGAGATGCGCTGCGGCGGATAGACGGCGATCGAATCGCCCGAGTGCACACCAGCGAGCTCCACGTGTTCTAGGAGTCCTGGGATCAACACGGTCTCGCCGTCCGTCACGGCATCGATATCAATCTCGATCCCTTCCAAGAATCGGTCAATACGCAACGGACGAGTCGCGGCGATCTCGCCGATCCGCTCCAGTTGGCGAGTCAGGTCGTCTGGTGTGTACGCGAAGTCAATGGCGAGTCCGCCGATCACATACGACGGACGCACAATCACCGGATAGCCGATCTTCTCGGCGAGCGCGAGCGCATCGGCGCGACTGCGAGCGAGGCCCCCCTGCGGTTGCAGGATGCCGAGACGATCCAAGAGCGCGGCGAATCGGACGCGGTCTTCTGTCTCGTCGATCGCCTCAAGTGATGCGCCAAGGAGCGGTACGCCTGCGGCGGCGAGTGGCGCGGCAAGGTTGAGCGGCGTCTGACCGCCGAACTGCACAAATGCGGGGAGCGTCTCAACCCCCTCTGGAGACTCCGCGCGAATGATCTCCATGATTGACTCCGCATCGAGCGGCTCAAAGTAGAGGCGCGTGGAGGCGTCAAAGTCGGTGGAGACCGTCTCTGGGTTGCTGTTCACCATCACCGCCGACCAGCCGCGCTCTCGCAGCCGCTCAGCGGCGCGCACCGCACAGTAATCAAACTCAATCCCCTGCCCAATGCGCACGGGGCCTGAGCCGATCACCAGTGCCGCTGGTCGCGGTACGGGCGGCGCCTCAGCGGGTGAGCCGGCCGCGGCGAAGGTGCTGTAGAAGTACGGCGTCACCGCCGCAAACTCAGCGGCACAGGTATCCACCATTGCGTAGCCTGGGGTGAGGCCGAGCTGCGCGCGTCGCGTGGTTATGCGCGCTTCGTCCAGACCAGAGATGCGCGCCAGATCTTCGTCACCAATCGCCGAACGCTTCGCCGTGGCGAGCAGCGAGATGGAGGCGGGATCGGGCCCGATCAGCG
The DNA here is from genome assembly GCA_003476885.1 of Chloroflexota bacterium. Classification (GTDB taxonomy): domain Bacteria; phylum Chloroflexota; class Limnocylindria; order Limnocylindrales; family Limnocylindraceae; genus Limnocylindrus. The sequence continues at coordinate 940 of DMUR01000045.1, read as the reverse complement.
TGCGACCCGCCTCGCGCACGCGGTGCTCAATGGAGATGAGTTGCGCGAACTCCGCAAGGAACCATCGCGTGATCCCTGTCGCTGCATGAATCTCCTCTTCACTGACCCCGCGTCGCATTGCGGCGAGGAGACGCCAGAGTCGCGAATCAGACGGACGGAGAAATTCCTTAAGGCCTTTGCCACCGTGCGCGGCGATCGCCGAAAGTTCGCCGTCCCATGACGCCTCCTCCGCGGTTGGCCCACTCCCCTTCTGCTCCATGGAGCGGAGCGCCTTATTGAGTGCGGCACCAAACGTACGGTCGATCGCCATCACTTCGCCCGTCGCCTTCATCTGACTCCCGAGGAGGCGATCCGCACCAGGGAACTTGTCAAACGGGAAGCGTGGAAGCTTCACCACGATGTAGTCGAGGGCGGGCTCAAAGGCGGCGACGGTGGTGCGCGTAACGGCGTTCGGGATCTCGCGCAGCGTGCGGCCAATGGCGATCTGCGCCGCCACACGGGCGATCGGATAGCCGGTTGCCTTGCTGGCGAGCGCCGAGCTGCGGCTGACGCGCGGGTTCACCTCAATCACCACGTACTCGGTGTAGTCGGGCGAGAGGGCCAACTGCACGTTGCAGCCCCCCTCCACGCCGAGGGCGCGGATGATGTCGAGCGAGGCGGTGCGGAGGCGCTGGTGCACCGGGTCGGGCAGCGTCTGCACGGGGGCGACCACGATGCT
>DMUR01000045.1:0-152 GCA_003476885.1 Chloroflexota bacterium | reverse complement strand
TCGGCGTCGCGCATCACCTCGTATTCGATCTCCTGCCAGCCAACGAGGCAGCGCTCGATCATCACCTGGCGAATCGGGCTGGCACGCAGGCCGCTCTGCACGCGCTCCCAGTACTCCTCCTCGGTGGCAACGATGCCGCCGCCCGTGCCGCC
>DMUR01000006.1:1529-2891 GCA_003476885.1 Chloroflexota bacterium | reverse complement strand
GCTGCGGTCGGCGTAGACGCGGTGCGGCGCACGGATGCCCGAGACCTTCCACGTGGATCTGAGATTCCGCTCGCCGGACTGATGGGCCTTGCCACTGCAGGCGCGGCGCGTCTTGTGCCCACAGGGGTTGGCCTGATCGCGGCGATCGTGATTGGATCGCTGCTTCTGCGTGCGGTGGTCATCTGGGAGTTGCGCGTGCGTCGCATTCCTGGTGGCGCAACACATCGTGATCGCGTCGGCGCACTCGCCGTCTCCACCTTCATCCTCTTCGCTTCTTCAATTGGCGTTGCTGCACTCGTCCCTGGCGTGATCAGCGTCCCTGGGACGCCCTCGGCGCGACCCGACGCGGTGGGGCCACTCGCCATCCTCGCCGTGGGGATCGGTTCGGCAATCGCCGCGGGACTCCTTGCCGGTCGCATGGCGAGCCTGCGACGTGAGCGAACGAGCGCCATCGTGCGCGACGCGCTCGGCGCAGCACTGATCAACGGGCTCGCCTCCATCGTGTTTGCGGCGCTCGGCGCCGCGCGTCTTGCTGGTCCGGCGGGGCTCGCCGTCCTCTTCTATGCACGTGAGCTCTGGGCCGCCACCCCTGAAGGGGAGCGTGGCGATCCCCGCCTCATCCTTGAGATCCTTCTCCTCGTGCTCGCCACCGCGGTCGCCGTGCTCTGGATCGGGGTCTCCCTCTAACGATCGGCTATCCTTCCCCAGCGGCGCAGCGCCCGATCTGCAGCGCGCCATGAGTGAAGGAGTTGAACATGACCCTCGCCAACGAGAGCCCAACCCAGAAGCCAACCCGTGCAGCGCGTGACCACGCAGATGCCGCACTGAAGGCTGCCGCAGAGGGTCGTTGGCAGGAGGCCGCGGATGAGAATCGCGCCGTCCTCGCATTCGCCGCAGAGATCAAGGTAGAGGAGCGCATTGAGGCGCAGAACCGTTTGGCGAAGTGCCTCTGGGAACTCGGCGACCTTGCCGGCTCAAAGAAGGAGTACCAGGCAACGCTCGCACTCGACCCGCTCAACCGAATCGCCGAGCGAAACCTTGAGCGACTCAAGGGGCTGATGAAGCAGGTGGGGAAGAAGATCACCCCGAGCTCTGAAGGCGCACCAACTCCCGCAGGGATCTTCATCCAAGAGGCGGGGACCACAGGATTCGCGCACCTTACGAATGTGACCGACGTTGCGACGCTCGCGCAGGTGAACCCGGGCGACGCGGTTGAACTGCTGACGCTCGGCAACCGACTCGTTGCCAAGGCGAACGGCATTGAGATTGGACGTGTAGAGCCGCGAATCGCGGCGCGCCTCCTGAAGCTGATCGCCGACGGCAACGTCTACAGCGCAGGCATCACGTCAATCAGCGGTGGCG
>DMUR01000006.1:0-1347 GCA_003476885.1 Chloroflexota bacterium | reverse complement strand
GAGGAGAAGCCGGAAGCGGAGCGCGTGACGGCGGAGCCACCTGAGAAGACCGCCGACGACGCCTTCCTCCCTGAGAGCGAAGAGGCCAGTACCGAAGAGTAGGACGCGGCGCGCGGAGAGGGAGGGAGAGTGTCTACCTACCTTCGTGATGCGCGAGCGGCTCGCACCGTCGCCGCCATTCGAACGGAAGGGGCCGTCCTCCTTGACCTGAGCGCGGAGAGCGCATCGCTTGCTGCCGCTGGTGCGCGTCACGGCGCACGCAGCATTGTGCATGCAACGGATCAACTCGCAGAGTGGGAGATTGCACTCGCGCTGCGACCGCCAAGTGTGCGCGGACTTGAACTCGCTGTTGCACAACTGCTCGAAGAGATCGGCACCGAACTAGATACTGGCTGGCGCGGGAGTTGTGGTGCCTGTGGTCAACCGCTCCGAATTGCGGCCTGGCGCTGGGAGAGCGCTGCGGCGGATGCCGATTCGAACCGCCGCCCCACGGCGCGACGCGCCACCTGTGCCGCCTGTAAGAACCTCGGCAAGCGCGGCGATGCCTCGGAAATGCGTCCTGGCGAGGCGGCGGTACGCGTCGAGCTCTCTGAAGATCAGCGCCGCGAGGCCCAGGGTGCGACGGGTGGCGCAGCTGAACTGCGCTGGACACCTCGGCAGCTCAGCGTATTCCTCGCCGCACGGCGCGCACTCGCACGATCAAACGAATCGGCGAGCACACTCGCCGCACTCCGGGTGGCGGTGACGCGAGCGGCACTCCTGTGCGCACGACCCGCGGATGCACGCGAAGCAGAGAAGGTGTGGTGGGAGGCTGCGCCGTGGCAAGCGCTCGCCGATGTCGTTGATGAACAGCGCCGAACGCTCCTTCTGGCGCCAGAGCTACCCCGCGATCTTTCACTCAGCGGAGATCTCGTCAATCTGAGCTACCCAGGAAACCCCGTGATCTTGGTGCGCGCGTCAGCCGCCGCGCGAGCAACCGCTGCCGGACTTAGCACCAGTAAGGGGACGAACGTTGCACTGATCCATCTACACCTTGGGACTGAGGAGCGCCTCCGTCTTGACCGCGCGCTCGCGGCGGCACTCGCTGGTGGCGAGGAGGGTGACGCTGACCCTGCGCTTCGCGTGGATCCGAGTGACGCGAGTAGCGTCACCTCTGCGATCGCACGGGCGATCGTTGCGGTAGATCCGCTCATCAAGAACGGCAGCGGCGCGATCATTGAGGTCCCTGCAACGCTGGCCGCACTCGCGGGGACGCTGACGGCGGTGAGCATGGCGGGCGGACTCGTCACAGGGCTCGAGCGCACCGTTGACGAGAGTGACCGGCCGTGGTGGTGGATTGCGGTGAGC
>DMUR01000059.1:8790-10081 GCA_003476885.1 Chloroflexota bacterium | reverse complement strand
AGCCCTGAACGGCGCGCATTCATTGCGGTGCGCAGGAAGCTCGCAACGGAGAGTCCAGGAACTGCCGTTGGGTATTGGAAGGCCAAGAAGAGTCCGAAGCGCGCGCGCTGGTCTGGCGAGAAGTCGAGCAGGTTCTCGCCCTTCCATTCAACCGAGCCGCTGACGATCTCGTATCCCGGGTGTCCCATCAGCGCGTAGCTGAGCGTGGTCTTCCCCGAACCGTTCGGCCCCATGATCGCGTGTACTTCACTCGGCTTGATGGTGAGGGTGATCCCGTCAAGGATGCGCTTGGACGAATCCGATGAAGGGGTGACGATGAGATCCTTGATCACCAGGTGCTTTGAAGTCTCGCTCATGTGGCCTCTCTCGACGCTTTGTTCTGGAGGACGTGTCCTATGCCAGGAGTTGCCGCTTAATCGTATCTTATTCGCATGAATCCTCACGAACCTCTCCTCCAGCAGATCCGTGCGGCGCTTCCTGCAGGAGCCACGCTCCGCCCAGTGGTACCCCGCGTTGATGCGGCCGCGCTCGTGGACCTCGTCAACGCCGACGCAGCACATGTTGGGAATCCAATCCGCGACTCTATTGACGACATGATGGAGGAGCTCACAGGCAGCGACATCGAAGTGGCGCGCGACACGTTGGTTGCAGTTGCGCCAGACGGAACTGCGATTGGCTTCGCCTTTGCAAACCGCGTGACGAATCCCGAGAAGTCGCGCGTCTTTCTCTTCGGCAGGGTGCATCCCGCATATCAGGGACGAGGGATTGGCCGCGCACTTCTCCGCTGGACGAAGGCACGCGCCGAAGAGATCCTGGACGGTCATCCAGGCGGCACCGTGCAGGTACAAAACTTTGAGGGCGATGCGCGCGCAATCCGACTCTGCGAATCGGAAGGTGCGCGAGCGATTCGTTGGTTTGCAGAGATGGTGCACACGTTCGCGAACACAAGAGAAGAGATCGCTTCGCCGCTACCAGCCGGCCTGCGAGTTGTGCCGTATGGGGAGGTGGACTCTGAGAAGCTACGCCTCCTGCACAACCACTGCTTCGCCGACCACTGGGGCTCATCGGCGATGTCGGAGGTGACGTGGCACGAACGCATGGAGGCAGGTTCGGTGCGCATGGCGGCTTCGGAGGCGGTGATTGATGAACACGGAACGCCCGTTGCGTATCAGATCAGCGAAGAGTTCCCGCAGGATGCTGAGACGCTCGGCAACTTGCGTTGGCTCGCCACGCTCGGCGTCCACCGTGACTATCGTGGCAAGGGACTTGCAACGCACCTGATCCAGAGGCA
>DMUR01000059.1:0-8763 GCA_003476885.1 Chloroflexota bacterium | reverse complement strand
TTTGAAGGCTCAGCGCTCGGCGTTGACTCGGATTCACTCACCGGCGCGAATGCTCTTTATGAACGCCTTGGCTACACGCGACTCCAAGGGAGCGTGCGCTACATCTTCGGCGACGTCGAGTTCTCCTAGCGCGTTAGTCGCGCAGTGGCGTCTGGGAGACGGAGCGCGTTGCGGAAGCTTCGAGCGTTTCGGCCTGGCGTGCGAGCAGCCAGAGTAGGTCGGCGAGACGATTCATATAGGCGAGCAGATGATCGCCAGGGAGGAGCCCTTCGCGTCCGAGCGTGACGCACCAGCGCTCCGCACGTCTGATGATCGTGCGCGCAAGTTCAATGGCGGACGAAGCCTTACTTGAACCAGGGATGACGAAGTCTTTCGGGAAGACGATCGCCGACTCTGTGGTGACGAGGAGCGCGTTGATGCGGGCGAGCATGTTCGGCGAAACCTTCGTGCGCCCCTCAACGAGTCGCTCCCATGCGTCTGGATTTGTTGCGAGCTCTGCGCCCACCACAAAGAGGTCGCGCTGAATGGAGAGGATCGTCTCGTCGAGTGCGGCGATCCCTTCGCCAGTGAGGCCGATCAGTTCGGCGCGCGCCATCCCGAGTGCAGCGGTCGCTTCGTCAACGGTGCCGTACGCCTCGGTGCGCACGTCATCCTTAGAAATTCGATCACCGCCGAAGAGGAGTCCCGTGGTGCCAGCGTCACCCTTACCGGTGGCAACCTTGCTGGGGGGGAGCTTCACTTCCCGCTGCGCGTCGCTGTTCGAATCGCTATTCGAATTGCCACTCACCAGGCAAGCCCAGCGTCTTTCGGATCCCAGCGCTCAGCAAGCAGGGTGACCTTCACCGGATGTTCAAGGACGGACTCTGCCGCCTCCTTCACCTGCGCGAGCATGGAGCCGGCATATGGACAGAAGGGCGTGGTGAGGATCATCTTCACTTCAGATTCCGTTTCGCCCACGAGTACCTGGCGAATGAGCGCAAGCTCCACGACGTTCATTCCAATCTCTGGGTCAACAACGGAGCGGAGCGCATCCAGAATTGCAAGTTCGGTGGCGCGCTTCTGTGCGTCAAAGGCGGTAGGTACTGCGAGCGTCTCTTCGGTCATACGTCCACCTTAGACGAGTGCCGCTTCGGCGGGTGTGAGCCCTGGGCCCTTCAACTCGCCGCTCGCCTCAAAGAAGTCTGCGTAGTGCTCGCGGTTCTCCTTGGCGAACTCGTACGCACGGGCGATCCCCACCACGCGCAGTTCAGGCATCTCTCCCATCAGGCGCTGCACGTCATAGCCGCTCGCGCGAAGCTCAAGGAGCCGGCGCACGGTGAGGCGCGTGCCGTAGACGAACGGTTCGCCGTTCATCACCAGAGGATCGCTCTTGACCCACTTGATCGTCATCTCACGCCCCCTTGTAGATGGCCTTGAGGATGCGGTTGCGCTTTCGTGTGTCGCCGCCGAGTCGACGGTGCCACTTCAGCACCGCAATCCCTTCGTTCAGCGCCTGGTCGGCAAACGCTGCCGCCTCACCAGTGATCGTTGCTGCCACAGCGACGCGCAGCCCTTCGTAAAGATCGGTGACGTCGTCCATAGAGATGCGCCGGCGGCGCCACGTTGCGGTGGCGTGCTCAGTGAAGTTCTTCAGTGGGCCAACGCTCCCTGCACCAACGCTTTCGCAGAGCTTCTGCAACACCACCTCGGCATCGCGCAGCAGGTGCCGCAGGCCGAGCTCGCCCACGCGATCGCGCAGCTCTGGGTTGTGCTCAACGGCGGCGATGATGCCGCGGTCCGCCACTTCGCTCCAGCGTGCGCTGATCTGCGCGGCGGCCTCAGGGAAGCCTGCGCGAGTGTCCAGCGGTCGTGCGCCGTGCAGTGGGTGGCTCATGCGGGTAAGGGTAGCATCGCCTTACCAGAGATCCGTGCGGTCGCTTTTCTGTGGCGTGCTCTTCCGATTAAGCGCGTGATCTTCGTGTGCCGCCGCCTCTTTGCGTGCGGCGTCAATGGCGGATTGCAGTGCACTGGCGCCGCCAACGAGACCGTGCGGCGCTTCGTGCAGATGGTCAGGGAGGCCGGTCTTTTCGTCTTTGGCGCGTGGGCGTGTCTCGCCGAGGAAGGGCATTCCCAGCCGCTCCACTGCATCAAGTGAAGCGCGCATCACCGCCCCCTTGGCGCTCACCACGCTGCGAATCTCCTGCGACTCTTCGTCGGTGCTGATCTCGCGACCGCGCAGCGGCTGCGCAATGCGCCCCACTTCAAGCCAGGCCAGGTGATAGCGATCCATGGAGCCCCACGCCTCCGAGAGGAGTGCGTCGCTCGCGGCGAGCCAGGTGTTCAGCGCGGCGCGTGACGGCGAGCGATCAATGCGATCACCCTCTTCAATGAGGCGACGCGTCTGCGAGACAAGATCTTCACGCTTCATCAGATCAGTCGGCCAACTCGACCGTTCAACGATCGCCCGCAACGCGGTCGGTGCGCGCGAACTGGTCGAGCTCGGCGCGACAGGCTTCTTCGGCCTTCTCCACCTGGCGCTGCAGCCAGCCGCCCATGCGCGACGAATCCTCAAGGTGCAGCAGCGTGCCGTTCGGCGAGTCGTTCAGCGCGAAGCCGGTGGTGGTGCGGAAGTCGGAGAACCAGTTCGACTGCAGCTGCAACAGCTCGTCAGCAACCACGCGCGTCTCAAAGAGCCAGTCGGTGTGCGCGGCGTTCAGCGCATCCGCAACCGCCGCCACGCGCTCACCGAAGCCGCGCGGACGCGCGAGGAGCAGTGCCGCAACACGCACAGCGGTGAATGGCGATCGCGCTTCGGCAATCACTGGTGGCCACGGCAGGTGTGGGGCGTCACTCATGAGCGAAGTATCCCACTCAGGCGGAGAGTTAGAGCAGCTCCCCGTGTGCGGCGGCGGTTGGTTCGCCCTCCTTTGGGCGCTCCTCGGTGCCGGATGGGAGATCCTGCGCCGCAGCGCTCGCCTGCAGCACCTTCAGCGGCGCGCCTGCGCTCCCTTCAATGGCGCCGCCAATGCCGAGCGGCTGCCACTTGGATGGATCCTGAAGTCGATGCGCTTCCGTGTTGCCGCGCGAGTGGATCTCGGCGTGGCCTTTGGGTTCGATCCACATCTGATGTCCGGCGAGGAGTCCGTAGACGCCCTCTTGTCCAGGCTCCGGACGTGCGGCGCGACAGTCAACGCATTTCGCTGCGTCGTGTCGTGTGTAGTGCTCTGGCTCTTCGTACGTGCTGATGTAGCCCTCGTAGTTGCGCAGCACCACCTTATGGTCGCTGTACGAGATCAGGTAGTTCGGCATTACTGGGATCTTGCCGCCGCCGCCTGGTGAGTCGATCACGTACGTTGGCACGGCGTAACCGGACGTGTGTCCGCGCAGGCCTTCAATGATTTCAAGCCCCTTACCAACTGGTGTACGGAAGTGGCCGGAACCTTCAACAAGGTCGCACTGATAAATGTAGTACGGGCGGATGCGATTCTCCACGAGCTTGTGCACGAGCTTGCGCATGATGTGCACGCAGTCGTTGACGCCCGCAAGAAGCACGGACTGATTACCAACTGGGATTCCCGCGCGCGTCAACTTGTCAACGGCGCGTGAAACCTCGGGCGTGATCTCCTGCGCATGATTGAAGTGCAGGTTCATCCAGAGCGGGTGGTACTTGGCGAGCATCTCGCAGAGTTCGTCATCAATGCGCTGTGGCATGAAGACAGGGACGCGCGAACCGATGCGAATGATCTCAATGTGTGGAATGTCGCGCAGGCCGCGCAAGATCTTCTCAAAGAGTTTCGGCGCAAGGGTCAAACCGTCGCCGCCGCTGATCAGTACGTCGCGCACCTGTGGCGTGCGGCGCAGATAGTCGAGCTGCGCTTCGTGATCCTTAGAGTTGAAGTTCTGTGTTGGATCACCGACGATGCGCGAACGCGTGCAGTAGCGGCAGTACGAGGCGCACTGCGTGGTAACGAGCATCAGCACGCGATCTGGGTAGCGGTGCACAAGTCCCGGTACTGGCGAGTGTCGATCTTCGCCGAGCGAGTCTTCCATCATTGCGGTGAACGCCTGCTGCTCAGAGCCGACCGGAATCACCTGGCGACGGATCGGATCGTTCGGATCCTTTGGATCAATGAGGCTAATGAAGTACGGCGTGATGTCCACGCGGAACTTTCCGTCTGCGGAGAGTCCTTCGCGCTCATCGTCTGTCAGCTCAAGAATTTCGCCGATCTCTTCAAGGGTGTTGACGCGATTCGAGAGCTGCCAGCGCCAGTCGTCCCACTGCTCGTTCGGCACGTCCGCCCACTTCGGGGCGCGGCGGCTGCGAAGCGGGAGACCGTCGGCGCCAACCGCCTTGGCGGGATCGCGCGGATTCACCCATGCGGCATCGGCGGCTGCGGCTGCAGCGGCATTGCTCTTTAGGATCTCCGTTGCGTCCATCTCGTCCCCCTCGCGGGTAGTCCAGGGCCACGCCTGGTTGGATAGGGAGTATCCACCATGAATCAGCCCTTGGGTAGCCCTGTCGCCAAAACGTGCTCAGGCGAGAAGCGAGAGCGCGGCAGGGAGGAGCGAGAAACGCGCCGGCAGCGCGCCAACGATCTCGCCGTCCGCCTCGATCTCAATAGGCTGCGTGACGCCAACGCCGGGTGCGGCAAGGACCTCAGCGCCTTGAGAGTGGCGCACGTGTGGATGTGTGTAGTGCGTCCCTCTATAGAGGCGCGGCAGGCTGATCACGAAGTCGCGACGCGCAAGGTCGCCGAAGCGAACGACCTCAAAGAGGCCGTCGTCAACGTGAGCGCTTGGTGCCACGTGCATGCCGCCGCCGAACCAGCCGCCGTTTGCAATGGCGACCGCCGCCGTTGGTCCGCGCTGCGCCGCCTGGAGATCTACGCGCAGCTCGGTCTCTACTGGCGCGTACCCCCACCCCGCGCGCACAGTGGCGAGCCCGAACGCCACAGCACCCGCGCGTCGCTTTAGTTGCGGGTACTCCTCAAGCGCATGCGCAATCTGTGCGCTGACGCCAAACGAAGCAACATTCAAAAAGAGTCGCGTGCGCCCGTCGGGAAACTCAATCACGCCAACATCCACGCGCTGTGCCGCAGCACCACGCGCAAGCGCTCGCGCGGCGGCCACTGGGTCGCGTGCGATCCCCGCCGAACGCGCGTAGTCGCGCCCCGTACCAGCTGGCAGCAGTCCAAGAGAGACGCGTGCGAGTGCTTCGGCGCCGCCCGCGGCGTAGATGCCGTTCAGCGCCTGACTCGAAGATCCATCTCCGCCGAGTACCAAGATGCGCGTGGCGCCCGCAAGCACCGCATCGCGTGCCGCGAACTCCGCGGGACGCTCTAAGCCTGGCTGCGTGACGAACACATCAAAAGGGCGAAGCGGCGCGAGCGCTTCAAGGACGCGGTCGAGCGCGCGTGCCGCGCGGCCGCCACCTGCGGCGGGATTGACGATGAGAAGCGTTGACATGGTGATAGTTAACGTTCAGCGCGCGATCAAGAATCCGCGACCGATCGGATCGTCTGCATCCAGGAAGAATCGCGCGCTCCCTGTCATGTGCGCGCTCCCGCGCACTTCGGGGATCACTGCGTTGCGACCAGCCCACTGCTCGGTGCGCGCAACTCGCCCAACGAAGACAGATTCGCGACCGAGAATTGATTCGATCGCGATCTCTTCCCCAGTTGCAACAAGACCGCGCGCGTGCAGGACAGCGAGTCGTGCCGAAACGCCAGAGCCCGTGGGTGAACGATCGACCTCACCCTCAGCAAAGAGACAGAGATTGCGCGAGTGGTGCGACGCATCCTCTGGTGGGCCGTCAATGATGGTGCCGTACAAGAAGGAGAGGTCGTCCGACTCTGGGTGCTTCACGCCGAGCGCATCGGCGAGCGCGCCACCAGCGCGCAGTGCGGCGCGACCGGCGTCTGTGATTGCGCGACCGGCGGCGGCAATCTGCGCTGCGCTTTCCGCACGCATCTCTAGGCCGAGTGCGGCGGCACTGATCAGCGCGTAGAAGGCGCCGCCATATCCGACATCAACCAGAACGCGTCCAAATCCAGGGACGTCAAGCGGCACGTCCAGCGCGGCGGCAAACGAAGGGACGTTCTCAAAGCGCACCTCGCGTACACGGGGCGTGCGTTCTGCGGCACGTGCCGCCGCCGGCTCCGCCGCATCCACATGCACTGTTGCGCGCAACAGCCCGCAGGGTGCGTCGATGCCAATCAGCGTCTCAATGCCAACGCATGGGATCGCACCAGTTTCGATCAGCGCGGTTGCCAGAGCGATCGTGCCGTGCCCACACATTGTTGAGTAGCCCTCGTTGTGCATGAAGAGCACGCCAACCTGCGCCTCGGCGTGATCCGGCGGCACAAGGATGCCGCCGTACATGTCAGCGTGTCCGCGCGGCTCCCACATCAAGATCTTGCGCAGATCGTCGTGGTGCTCCAACGCTGCGCGTCGGCGCTCCAGGATGTTGCGCCCAGGGAGCTCTGGATAACCAGCGATGACGATGCGGAACGGCTCACCCGCCGTGTGATAGTCGAGCACCTCTATCGCGTGCCCGCTCGCGGCGGGTGGTGCGGTGGGATCGAGCCGAAGATCAAACGGCGTGCTCACCCGAGCAGCGTACCGATCCCACGCTCCTCTGCACGCGCGAGGAGCAGATCTGCGAGGAGTAGGTCACAAGCGGCGATGCCGAGGTGGTTCACGATCGTTGTCCCCACAAATCCCGCGCCGCCGTCGGCCCCGATCTCGTCGGAGATCTCGGACCAGCCCTCCAACTTCCCCGCAGCGCGCGTGGCGTTGAACTGATCCGCGCTGTCCGTCATCAGGCGCACGGGGCGGTGTGCGCGCAGCAGCGCAAGATCCTCGTCGCGGATGCTCGTCGCGTAGTCGATCGCGATGATCGTGGCGTCAGGCGCTAGGAGACCGAGTGGCAGCGCGCGTGCCTCTGTGCCGAATGCGGCGGCGGTGATCAGCAGATCCGCATCGCGCAGTGCCTCCTCAGCGTTCTCTGCCACACGATCGCCGGCGCGCAGCGGTAGTTCGCTCGCGCTACGACGCGTCAGGAACGTAACCGAGGCGGCCGGGTGCTCCGCTGCGAGCATCTCGCGGTGCGAGTGGGCCTGCACGCCACCACCAATAAAAGCCACTCGCGAAACCGACGCAAGCCCCCGCCGAGCAACACGGATCGCTGCACCACTCACCGCCGCCGTTCGCGCTGCGGTCAGGCCGGCAGCTGCGACCAACCCTCGCGTCGCACCGCGCTCATCTTCAAGGATTACCAGTCCATCAATCGGCAGGCCGCCGCCGCCGCTGATCCACTTCGCGCCCGCCACCTGACCACCACTCGCGCGAACCACTGCGGGCATCAGATGAAAGAAGCGCCCGTCAGCTCCAGCGGGGAACGCGATCTTCGGCGGCTGGTGCGCGCGGCGTTCGGCAACCTGCGTCAGCGCAGCCGTAACCACGTCAATCTGTTCAGAGATGGATGGGAGAAGTGCCGCTACGTCCGCCTCATTGAGGTAGCGCGTATGTCGGGCCGCAGCCCGGTCAGACATTGAAGCGGAACTCCACCACGTCGCCATCGCGCATGATGTATTCCTTCCCTTCCATGCGCACCTTCCCCGCCGCCTTGGCGGCGTTCATGGAGCCGGCGCTAATCAAGTCGTCAAAGGAGACGATCTCGGCCTTGATGAAGCCGCGCTGGAAGTCGGTGTGGATCACGCCCGCCGCCTGTGGTGCGGTCCAGCCCTTATGGATGGTCCAGGCGCGCGCCTCCTTTGGTCCCGCCGTCAGATACGTCTGCAGGCCGAGTGCGCCGAAGCCGATGCGCGCCAACTGATGCAGTCCCGATTCGTTCTGGCCCATGGAGGCGAGTAGCTCTGCCGCTTCGCTCTCAGACATGTCCACGAGTTCGGATTCGATCTTGGCGTCCAAGAAGACCGCCTCCGCCGGCGCCACGAGTGCGGCGAGTTCGGCGCGCTTTGCGGCGGATGTGAGCACCGCTTCGTCTACGTTGAAGACGTAGATGATCGGTTTCGCGGTCAACAGGCCGAGCTCCTTGATCAGCGAGATGTCCAGGCCAGTGGTGGAGAGCGGCTCACCGCGATTCAGCGCGGCAACGGCAGCGTCAACAACGGTCAACACCTCCGCATCCATCTTCTTCCCCTTGACCTCTTTTTCGTAGCGGGCACGCGACTTCTCCAGCGTCTCGAGGTCCGCAAAGATCAGCTCGGTGTTGATGGTGCCGATGTCGCTCTTGGCATCCACCTTCCCGTCGACGTGGATGATGTCTTCATCGGCGAACCCGCGCACCACCTGTGCAATGGCATCCGCTTCGCGAATGTGCGAGAGGAACTTGTTGCCGAGCCCTTCGCCCGTTGATGCGCCGCGCACAATGCCTGCGATGTCAACAAACGACACAGGCGCTGGCAGAATCTTCTCGGAGCCGAAGATCTTGGCGAGCGCATCCAGGCGCGCGTCCGGCAGGTTCACCACGCCGATGTTCGGCTCGATTGTTGCAAAGGGATAGTTCGCCGCGAGCACGTTGTTCTTGGTGAGTGCGTTGAAGAGCGTGCTCTTGCCCACGTTCGGAAGACCGACGATGCCAATGGTCAGTGCCACGACGCTACGCCTTCGGCTTCAGGACGAGCGAGACGCTGTTGATGCACCAGCGCTGATCGGTGGGGACGTCGTAGCCTTCGCCTTCGAAGACGTGGCCCATGTGCGAGCCGCACTTGGCGCAGCGAACCTCCGTGCGAATCCGCGGTGCGAGCGAGCGATCTTCAA
>DMUR01000035.1:1906-18865 GCA_003476885.1 Chloroflexota bacterium | reverse complement strand
CTGGCGCACCCGTAAGTTCAATGTTCCATGCCGCCATCAGTGGACGAACGCCAACCGCAACTGCACCAGCAGTGATATGCGGCACTGCGGGGCCCTCATCAGGTTCGTGCGCTGGATTTTGCTGCCGTGCGACAAGATCCTCAAATCCACCGCGTCGAATCTCTGGAAGCGCGCGTCGCGCCTCAGAGCGCGCAACCGCGCCGTAGAAGTGCACTGAGATGTCGAGGTCTGCGGCGAGTGCACGACCAAGCGTGCGCGCTGCGGCGATTGCGCCGCGCTCGTCACCGGCGGGACCAAGCGGCACGATTGGGACCACGTCGATCGCGCCAATACGTGGATGGACGCCGCGGCCGGCACCGCTTTTTGCAGGTGACGCAAGGTTGATCGTTGCCACCGCAAGCCGCGCCAGCGCGCGTGTTGCAAGGATGAGAGCGTCTGCTTCACCCACGTAGGTGTAGACGCTTCGGTCATGGTCAGCGTCGTGGTGAACGTCGAGCAGGTGCACGCCTGGCGAGCCTGCGACCACTGACGTAAAGGCGGCGAGGATAGATGCGTCTCGCCCCTCGCTGACGTTCGCAACCACCTCATACGGTGGGAGCACCGAGAGCACGCGCCCGTTCACTCGAGGACTCGGCGCATCACGGGCCAGCGTCCATCCGGTCCAGTGGCTGCGACGGCAAAGCCGAGACGCTCCCAGAAGCGCTGCGTCGCCGAGGAGGTAGCCTCCGCATCGAGCGCCGCCGCCGTTGCAGGCTCTTCTGGGTACGCCTCTACCGCGGCGAACCCTGCGCCACTTAGCCGCGTCAACACTCCTTCAACAAGCGCGCTCCCCAGCGCGCTCCCGCGTACCGCGGGGACCACAGAGATGCAGGTCACCACCGCGGGCGGTGGCGTGGAGGGGAGATCTGGATAGCGATCTCGAAGGCGTTGCGCGCGAGGAAAGGCTGAGAGTGGGCCCGCCTGGCAGTACGCCACCGGCTCGCCCTTCGCGAGCAGAATCCACCCCATTGGTCCACTGATTGGAAGTTGGCGCGTCAGGAGTCGCAGCTTCGCCGGCTGCCCCGGCGCCGCCGCTGCGTCACGAAGCGCCTCTTCACGCGTTGGCGCCTTTGGTGCGAATGGATTGAAGGCTGGCGCTTCGCTCACCTCTGCACCGAGGAAGGCGGCGAGTGCCGCCTTGCCGCCCGCAGGGGCTGTGGCGCGCGGCGTAACGTTCGCGGGCCGCGCATCAAGGTGGGCCGCCTTGCTCCCTTTGTCTGCATCCTCCCACCAGGTGCAGGTGGCGTGATCGGCATCGTCACGTGTGCACGGGGGGACGAGCGCAAGGTCATCGGCGCTCTCCACGCCGACCAGTTCAAAGCCGCCACCGATGTCAATCCTCATCGTCTGGGATACTAGCCCGCATGGGAACACATGCGTCAGAAGAGAGTGAGAAGCTCGGACCGATCAACGTTCGTGCCTGGCTCGCCGGAGCCCTCGGCGTGGCGATCGGTCTCATCACCGTCGCGGTGATCGCAGTTGCCGCCGGAGCCCTCTAGGCCCCAGCGGCAGTCTGCAGTTCAACAGAGTTTGATTAGCGCCGTGCTGCGCGGCGTGCACCCTTTGGCGCTCCGCCGAGTGTGCGCTTCGCTCGGGATGCAAGTGCGCTGAAGGCTCGGCCGATCAGCGAACCGAAGAGTCCTCCGAGCAGTGCGATCGGAGCACCGATCACAACGATGTTGATGGCGGCAACGATCACCGCTCGCCCCACGTTGATCAAGTTTGCGAGGGCGCTACTGATCTCGTACCCAAGATCAAAGTCGCCCGACGCCTCAGCGACGGGAGAGACTGGAAGTGAGAGTGAGACGTTGATGCTCGCCATCTCAATCTGATCCTTCACGCCGCTGAGCTGTGCTTCGTAGGACTCAATGTCGCCCTGGATGCGGCTCAGCTCGGACTGCACCGCGACAACGTCTGCGACAGACTCAGCGCGATCAAGAAGCTCGAGGAATGCCGCCTCACTTGCGCGAAGGTTTTTCAGTCGTGCTTCAAGGTCAATCACCTGCATGGTGACTTCGTAGCTGCTGATGTCTTCATAGAGAACTTCGCCTTCGCCGCGCAGCGATGCCATCACGGCACTGAACTCTGCAGCGGGGACACGAAGGGTTGCACTGAGATAAAGGTTTTCGCCTTGACCTGATCGGGAGCTTGCGGAAATGTAGCCGCCTGCGCTTTCAACAATTGTGGTGACACGTGTGAGCGCATCATCAGCGTCGGTTACCTCTAGGGAGAGGTTGCCGTATCGGACGACGTCGCTTGTGCCATCGCCACGAATTGAAGAGGTCGTGTCGCCAAACTCAGGGGCCACTCCACCGGCGCCGATCTCTTTGCCGTCTGAATAGCTCGGTTCAAACCCTCCACCCAAGTTGCTCGTTCCGCCAGTCACTCCGAGTCCTGAGATCAGGGCCAGGGCGAGGGCGAGGACGGCACCGAGGACGGCCGGGAAGCCGAGGCGCGTCATCAGGGCACTTCGTGCGTTCATTGATTCACTCCTTCTCTTTGGGCTCAAGAGAGCCCTTCAGTCCTATAACGCCCCGAGCGTGGTGGGGGTTCCAGAGGTGCTCAACTGAGCACGAAAGTGGGCCTAGAAGAGGCCGACGATCTCCCCGCCACGGGTCAAGTCGAGATCGATCCGTTCGCCGCCAGGCGCCTTGTTGAGGCCAGGCATCAGACGCATGTCGCCGCAGATCGCGGTGATGAAGCCTGCCCCTGCCGCCAGCGTGACGCCACGAACGGGGACTCGGAAACCGGTTGGGCGACCGAGTTTGCTCGCGTCATGGGAGAGCGAGTACTGCGTCTTCGCCATGCAGATCGGAAGCTTCCCGTAGCCGAGCTCCTCGAGTCTCGCGAGTCGTTTTGCAGCGGCAGGTGCAATGTCCACGCCGTCCGCGCCATAGATCCGCATCGCGATCGTCTCAATCTTCTTTGCGAGCGGCACATCGTCTGCGTAGATCGGCGCGTATTTGGCTTCGCCAGATGTAACCGCCGCCCAGACCGCCTCGGCGAGTTCCGCCGCACCCTTGCCACCATCGGTGAAGTGCGAGGAGATCACTGCGGCACGTGCCCCTGCAGCAAGCGCGACACGCTTGATCGCCTCGTGCTCTGTTGGTGTGTCGGTTGGGAACTTGTTGATTGCAACAACCGCGGGGATGCCGAAGGCGAGGACGTTCTCAATCTGCTTCGCAAGATTCTGCGCGCCGGCCTCAACCGCTGCAACGTTCTCCTGATTGAGTGCTGGGTCGAGCGGCTTCCCCGCCACGATCTTCCCAACGCCACCGTGCATCTTCAGCGCGCGCACCGTCGCCACAATCACTGCCGCATCTGGTGCAATGCCAGAGGCGCGGCACTTGATATCAAAGAACTTCTCAGCCCCCATATCTGCGCCGAAGCCAGCCTCAGTCACAACGATCTCGCTCGTTGCAAGTGCCGCTCGATCCGCGATGATGGAGTTATTCCCGTGCGCAATGTTGGCGAACGGCCCTGCGTGCACAAAGGCAGGACCGCCTTCAAGCGTCTGCAGCAGATTCGGCTTGATTGCATCGCGCAGCAGTGCCGCCATTGCGCCAGCAACCTTCAGGTCTTCTGTTGTCACCGGTTTTCCGTCGGTGGTTTCGGCAACCACAATGCGGCCGAGACGTGCGCGCAAATCAGCAAGATCTGAAGCGAGTGCGAGCACCGCCATCACTTCGCTCGCAACGGTGATCACCGTCTCTGATTCGCGGACCACGCCATTCTCTTTCCCGCCGAGACCGATGATCGTCTTTCGAATTGCTCGATCACTGATGTCTACGACGCGCGGCCAGGTGATGGCGCGCAGATCAATGCCGAGCGCATTGCCGTGATGAAGGTGATTGTCCAGAAAGGCGGCGGCAAGGTTGTGTGCGGCGCCAATGGCGTGGACGTCACCCGTCAAGTGCAGGTTGAACTCTTCCATTGGAATGACCTGGCTGTGGCCGCCGCCAGCGGCGCCGCCCTTGATGCCGAAGACAGGGCCGAGACTCGGCTGGCGGATCGCCACCGTTGCCCTCTTCCCAATCACGTTGAGCCCCTGCGCAAGACCGATCGTGGTGGTGGTCTTCCCTTCACCAAGTGGCGTTGGCGTGATCGCCGTCACCACCACGTATTTGCCACGCGCGCCGAGCTTCTCCATGCGCTCAATCGCCTCAATGGAGATCTTCGCTTTGGTGCGACCGTACGGCTCCACCTCGTCTGGAGTGAAACCAAGATCCGCCGCAACGGCGTCGATTGGCTTTGGCGTGACGCTACGCGCGATCTCAAGGTCAGATGGAAACGGCATGAGCAGAAGTTTACGCCCCTGCGAGCCGAAGGGCCGCCTGCGCCGCCTGCAGCACCAGGATCGCGTTCGTCATCGGGCCTACTCCGCCAGGGACAGGGCTCAGCGCGCCCGTTTCGCCGACCGCGTCGCGGACGCTCGCCTCGTCAACATCACCAACGATCTGATCCCCCTGGACGTGAATACCCACATCCACCACCACACAGCCAGGTGAGACATGCTCACCGCGCACGAGTGCGCGGACACCCGCGGCAACCACAAGGATCTGGGCGGTTCGTGTCACAGCACCCATATCGGGCGTCTTTGAGTGAACGACCTCCACGTGTGCGCCCGCCAGGGCGAGGAGCTGCGCCACAGGGCGGCCCACGACGGCGCTCCGCCCCACTACTACCGCGCGTCGCCCCCGGATCTCAATCTGGTGCGCTCGAAGGAGCTCCATCACCGCTGCGGCAGTTGCTGGGAGCAGCGCTCCATCAAGGTCGCCTGCGCTCAGGCGCGCAGCGCTAGCAGCCGTGATCCCATCAATGTCTTTCTCCGCAACAATCCTGGTGACGACGCGGGTTCGGTCCACTCCTTCAGGGAGTGGTGATTGGAGGATGATCCCAGCGACGTCAGCGTCTGCAGAGAGGCGCTCCAGTGCGGTCGTGATATCACCCTCGCTCGCCGTTGCGGGGAGCGAGATCTTCTTCACGGCAAACCCTGCCGTAGCCGCCTGCTTCAGGAGTTGTTCCATATAGATAAGCGCAGCCACATCCTCTGTTGCCGCAACGGCGGCGAGTACGGGCGCGCGACCACCTCGGGCCACTGTTGCGCGCTGCACACACTCAGCGGCTTCCGCTGCGAGTTCGAGCGATCGCGGGCGCGCGCTAAGCGTTCGGCTCACTGCGGGGTGGCGCGACGAAGCGCAATCAGTGCCGCTTCAGTCTGGTGTGCGAGCGTTGCTCGAATCTCCGCACTTTCAATGAACGGAAGGTTTGCCTCGACATTTTCCGCTGCGCTCTCGCCTGCGGCGCGCGCAAACCGCGCGGCAACGGCCAAGTCGCTCTCCGCAGAAGCGAGCGAACGGTCGGTGATGCTTTTCGCAGCCTCCGCAACTGTGACGCTTGCACGAAGGGTTGCGAGCGGCACTTCTGCTGCGCGTTGCGCGGCAGTTGAAAGTGTGGCGGTACGCGCAGCGCGTTCGCTCTCTGAGTTTTTCGGAAGCTTTAGCGCTTCCATGAATGCGGTGAACGCGGTGACATCTTCTTCGGCAAGCGCGAGTAACTCGCTCCGTGCCGCACGTGCTTGATCCAGCGCGGTGCGTTGAACAGCGGAGTGCTCACTCTCACCCTTCGCGAGCGAGAGGCCAGCGACCATCTCTACAAGCGCCGCCCCCATTGCACCCGTCACGCCGGCCGCGGAACCACCTCCAGGAGTTGGGGTTGCCGCGGCGAGCGCAGCTAGATAGTCGGCAAGCGAGGTAGACGGCAGGTGCGTCATGCAACCCTCCCTAGCTTGCACGTGAAGAAGTTAGTCGGCCTCGTAATCGCTGCCGCGACCGCTGTGCCTTCGGGCGAGAGAGAGTGCGATGGCGAGGGAGAGGACGAGCCCCGCGAGTGCGCCGAGTTCGTAGAGAAGCGGCGAGATATCCTTGCCGGCGACCAACCACTGCTCGACCTGCGCGGTGGCGATCAGGATGCGTCGAACGACCGCAACGAGTCCGATGATGAGGAATGGTTCAAGGATGAGCTGTGATCGCGCGAGTGAAATGCGTAGTGTGTAGATCAACTCCGCAATGATGAAGAGGAGGAGTACACGATCAAGGATCTTGAGCGCCGCTTCGATGCTGCCAGATTGGAGCCCGACGACGATCTCATGAAGTACCTCACCGCCAATGATGAGGACCGCGACCAGGAGAACGCCAGCGAGTATGAGATCAAGTCCGATCTCGACCAGGCGAAGCGCAGATCGCGCGGACTCGACGGGACCCTTGCCGCCTGAAACTCTCCGATTACGTCTCTGCTCTGCCATGGGCGTAGCATCGCACGGCGGAGCACTTTGGCGAACTAGGCGTGGCTGAAGAGGCCCCCAGGGGCCTCCAGTGCGGAGGCGAATGGGAGTGTGCTCCACGAATCGTCGAATGCTTCGATCGTCCATGCGCCGCTGCGGCGTGAGAAGGCGATCACGAGCGTTGCGTCCTCAGTCTCTAGCTCCCAGAGTGTGCGAGGGCCGGAGTTGGCACGGTAGGCACCGTGCTCCTGGCGCAAGGCGAGCACCTTGGTCACCTTACGCACGATCCCCTCGAAGGCGACCGCCTGAGGGGTCCCTTTCCACCAGTGCGCGGTCACCTTGACCGCGACTGGAACAATCTGCTGCATTGCCATTTCATGCCTCCCGCCCCGTGGGGCCCCCTTCCGGGGTCTGCTGCGAACTAGAACATCTGTTCGGCACAGCTAGTGTCATAGAACATCTGTTCTCTGTCAAGGGGTTGTTTTCGTAGGTGTGCGAGAATCCCCGCACCAGCGCGGGGGCCTCTCCCCGCCCCTAAGGAAGGAGCGCATCGTGAAGGTCATCCTCACCGCTAATGTCCCAAAGGTCGGCAAGGCCGGCGAACTCAAAGAAGTGGCGAGCGGGTACGCCCGGAACTACCTGATCGCCAATGGCCTCGCCATCCCTGCGATCGGCGGGGCGGCGAATCGGGTCGCGGCGGAGATCGCCTCACGGGCCACCAAGGTTGATCGCGTCAAGCAGGAGGCGGAGGAGTACGCCAAGAAGATCAGCGCCACCGCCCTCACCATGGGGGTGAAGGTCGGCGAAGGCGGGAAGCTCTTCGGCTCCATCACCAACAAGGAGATCGCTGACGCGCTCGAGCGCCGTGGCATCACCGTAGAGAAGCACCAGGTTCTCCTTGATGAACCGTTGAAGCAGCTCGGCACGTACAAGGTGCAGGTGAAGGTTGCGGCGCACCTCATCGCTGAGGTGACGGTCACGGTTGAACCGAAGAGCTAGCCAGTCGCATCGCTGAGAGAAGAAACGGCTGACGGCAACGAACACGTCCGCACCCCGCAGCATCCTTCACGTTGATCTCGACGCCTTCTTTGCGTCAGTAGAGATCCGCGACAATCCGTCGCTTGCCGGAAAGCCTGTTGCTGTTGGTTACGGCGATGGACAGCGCGGCGTAGTCTGCGCCGCAAACTATGAGGCGCGCGCGTTCGGTGTGCGTGCGGCGCTCTCCACACATGTCGCGCGCGCGCGCTGCCCTCAGCTGATCCTCATTGAACCTCGCCATGATCGCTACAGCGAAGCCTCTGATGAGGTGATGTTGCTCCTTGATGCGTGGAGTCCGCTCATTGAGCAGGTCTCGGTTGACGAGGCGTACCTTGACCTCGCTGGAACGCAACAGTTGCACGGCGATGCGGCACAAGTTGCGCAAGGTCTGAAACGTGCCGTGCGCAAAGAGACTGGTTTAACGATCAGCGTCGGTGGCGGGGCAAGCAAGCTTGTGGCAAAGATCGCGTCAGGTGCATCAAAACCCGACGGTCTGCTCATCGTTCCCGCCGAAGAACAGGCGGCCTGGCTTGCACCACAGCCGGTCGGCGTCATCCCGGGAATTGGACCGGTTGCGCAGTCAACGCTGCGCGAACTTGGAGTTTCCACCTGCGGCGAACTCGCCGCCGCGCCTGACGATCACCTGCTGCGCAGGTTCGGCCCGCACGGTCCAAGCCTAAAGTTGCTCGCGATTGGCCAAGACGACAGCCCCGTTGACACAGGTGACGACCGAAAGTCACTCGGGCGTGAGGTGACTCTTGACGAAGATGTCGCCGACCCGCACGCGCTAGAAACGCTCCTGCTTGATCTTGTAGAGTCCGTTGCGCACTCGCTGCGCAAAGAGGAGCTACTTGCGCGCACTGTCACCCTCAAGCTAAAAGACACGGAGTTTGTCTCCATCACGCGGCAGGTGAAACTTCCTCAACCGAGCGCGTTGAGCGGGCCGATCTTTGAAGCGGCGCGTGCGCTACTCCGCGCAGCCGCACAGGGGGAGCCGTATCGACTCATCGGCGTCTCCGCCTCAGACTTTACGAGCGACGAACAGCTCGGACTCTTTGACGGCAAACGGACCGCGCGGGAGCAGGCCATCACCGCCGCCGCAGACGAACTGCGCGCAAAATTCGGCGACGGAGTGATCAGACGCGCGCGGCTCTTGCCTCCAGAGGACGAACCCTAAGCGCGTACTGGCGCGGAGACCTCTCGCTCGGGCTGCTCATGGTGGTGGAGCGACGCGTGAGGGTCGTGCCCATCGTGTGCGCACGGGTTCACGTGGATCTCCACGCTGCTGATTCGCGGGATCTCATGGGTCAGCTCGTGGCGAACAAGCTCGGCGATCTCGTGTCCTCGCTCTACGGTCGCCTCCTTGTCCACGGTGATCGCGAACGAGGTCTCAATCGTATGCCCGACCCATCGAAGTCGAAGGTGTTCGACCGCCTGCACACCCGGCGTCGCACCAGCGATTCGCTCGACCTGATCCGTAAGCGATGGGTCCACGGCGTCCATCAGGCGGCCGAGCATCTGCTTCGACGCTGAACGCAAGACGAGCAAGATTGCGACCGAGATGAGCAGCCCAACAAGTGGGTCGGCGACCGGAAATCCGAGCCCAACGCCGATCGCTCCGAAGACCACGGCGAGCGACGTAAGCCCGTCCGTTCGCGCGTGATACCCGTCTGCAACAAGTGCGGCAGAGCCGATTGCTCGACCGACGCGGATTCGATAGAGCGCAACGAGCTCGTTGCCAGCGAACCCGATGATTCCTGCTGCGATCACGATTGGAATGTTGCTCACCTGCACTGGGTTGATCAAGCGATTGATGGATTCGTACGCGGCGAGCACGGCCGACAGGAAGATCATCAAGAGGACGAAGAGCCCAGCGAGATCTTCTGCTCGTTTGTATCCGTAGGTGTAGCGCCGATTTGCCGCGCGCCTGCCTAGGATAAAGGCGATCCAAAGCGGAATAGAGGTCATTGCGTCACTGAAGTTGTGAATCGTATCTGCGAGAAGGGCGACCGAACTCGTGATCGCGACGATGACTAGCTGCAAGACCGCCGTGATCCCCAAGCCAACGAGTGAGATCTTCACGGCGCGAATCCCGCGCGCGCTTCGCGTTAGCGCGTCGTCAATTGAGTCTGCGTGATCATGGCTGTGCCCAAAGAACTTTGAGAGCACCCCGCGCCAACCACTGTGGTGGTCGTGATGCTCCCCGTGCTCGTGGGAATGATCGTGAGGGTGTTCATGGTCGTGATGCGATTGTTGTGCTGCCATCGAAAAATCGTACCCCAGCAATCACCCAGTTCGGTTATTGCACCATGATGCAATTGCAGCGTGATTTCACTCTTGCGCAGACTTAAGAAACGCAGTTAAAACCCTGATGGGCTCTCGATGTTGCCCGGAACGCCTTTCGACTCGCCTAGTGCTCCACCGCGCCAACTTGGTGCGCGGTCCAACCCAGAAGCGCGGCTGGGAGGGATACGAGCCCAAGGTAAAGAGTGATGGGGCCCTCTTGCATATGGGCCAGGGACATCCGCCTTGTGCCAGCTACTTGACAAGATTCCGAACAGCCGTTCTAATGCTCTTATGACCAAGCATGACCAGGACAGGAAGACGCGGATCCTCCAGGCGATCGCCGAGGGGAGCCGTCGTTCAGGGACGCCCCCCACGGTGCGTGAGATCGCAGACCTCGTTGGCCTCGCCGCACCATCGGCCGTCCATCACCACCTCGAGACCCTTGAGCGCGAGGGCCTCATCAAGCGAGACTCCGGCCTCTCCCGGTCGGTACGCCTCACCGCCCGCGGGCGCTCCCTCCTTGAGCTCGACGATGCGGTGGAGGCCACCAGTCTCCCAGCGGTCGCCCGCGACCTTGTTGTAGTTGGCCAGATTGCCGCAGGAGGTCCGATCGAGGCCTACGAGGAGCGCTCCGAGACTGTGGCGGTTCCGGAGTTCATGTCCACCCCAGACTCCTACCTACTGAAGATCCGGGGTGACTCCATGATCGACGCACAGATCGCCGATGGTGACTACGTGGTGATCAAGCCGAGCAAGGTTGCCGCGGACGGCGACATTGTGGTCGCGCAGGTGGAAGAGAATGAAGTCACGCTGAAGCAGCTCTTCCGCGAGCAGGGGCGTATCCGCCTCCAGCCGGCAAACAAGGCGTACGCGCCGATGTACTACCCAACCGTCAACGTGCAGGGCGTGCTCGTTGGCGTGCTTCGCCGCGTTCACTAATCCACAAAACGGCGCGCGAGGGCGCCGACTTATCCACAGTCGACGCGGCCTGCGCCCGCTTCGTGGAGAGATTCGCATGAGTTCGTTGACATCTGTCTGGAGTCCTAGCGAAGAGACTGCGATGATGCGCGCATGAGCAACCAACTCCCCCCGCAATCAAGCGACGCCGAAGAGAGCATTCTCGGCGCACTCCTCATTGACGGCGAGGTGATGCTGGAGATTGCCGACAGCCTCAAGCCCGGCGACTTCTACAAGCCGGCGAACGCAAAGGTCTACTCCGCCATTCAGCGGCTCTACGAACAGAGCCAGCCGATCGACATCCTTACCGTGTCGGAAGAGCTGGAGCGTCGCGGCCAGATTGAAGAGATTGGCGGTCGCGCCGCACTCGCAGATCTCTGCGACCGCACACCAACAGCGGTTCACGCAAAGCAATACGCAAAGATCGTTGAGCGAAAGTCCATGCTTCGCGGCCTGATCGGTGCTGCTGGACGAATCGCATCGATCGGATACGAAGATCCGTCTGACATCTCCGAAGCGATCGATCGTGCAGAGTCTGAACTATTTGCGGTCAGCGAACGTCGCGCCGCAAACGGCTTCACACAGATCGGTACGCTTGTTGGCGCTGCGTATGACCAACTCGATCGCATGCACCAGAACCGCGGCCAGCTGATGGGGCTGCGTACTGGGTACACCGCGATTGACACCATCACGCAAGGACTTCAGAACTCTGACTTCATTGTTCTTGCCGCGCGACCATCCGTTGGGAAGACATCGCTTGCACTCAACATCGCAGAGAACGTTTCGCTCCGCGAAGGGAAGTCTGTCGGCGTCTTCTCGCTAGAAATGAGCAAGGAGCAGCTGGTGCTTCGTCTTCTCTCTAGCGTGACGAAGATCAACTCGTTCAATCTTCGCAGTGGCCAAGTCAACGACTTAGACTTTCCGAAGATTGCGGACGCGCTCGGGACGCTCTCAAGTGCCAAGATGTTCATTGATGACACCGTGAACATTTCGGTGATGGAACTTCGCACGAAGGCGCGACGCTTGAAGATGGAACAGGGTCTTGATCTGCTGATCGTTGACTACCTGCAACTGATGCAGCCTGGGCAACAGAACCGCGATGGCAACCGCGTGCAGGAGGTGTCAGACATCTCGCGCGGGCTCAAGGCCCTTGCGCGTGAGCTCGGAATCCCGATCATTGCCCTCAGCCAGCTTTCGCGTCAGACCGAGGCCCGAGAGAAGGGCGAGCCGCGCCTCTCCGATCTTCGTGAGTCGGGCGCGATTGAGCAGGATGCTGACGTCGTGATCTTCCTCTACCGCGACGCGGAGCGTAGCGACGACGCCGGCGTGACAGGAGAGGCGATCAACTTCAACGTTGCCAAGCACCGCAATGGGCCTACAGGGAGCGGCCAACTCTGGTTCCGTAAGGAGGAGACGCGCTTCGTCAATCTGGTCCGCGAGCGCGCACCAGAGCTCCCCGCACCGGGGGCGGAGGGCGACCCGCTAATGTGAGGGGATGACCCTCATGCTGATGCGCCCAGAGATGCGGCGCTCCTCGTACCTGTACTTCGTCATTGGCCTGATGCAGGCGGCGTATCTCCCCTTCGCTGGAATCGTCCTTCGCGATCGTGGCCTCTCCTTCGAAGCGATCGGTCTGATCGGCGCTGTCAACTCCATGATCGCCCTCGCAGCCGGGCCTATCTGGGGTCATCTCGGCGATGCCGTTCTCGGTCGTGCAAATGCGTTCCGGCTTGCACTTGTAAGCGCGGCGGTCGGCGTCATCCTCTTTGCGATCGGTCCGTTTGCAGGCCTTCCTGGCGCTGCGCTCGCGGCTTTCGCTGGTGCAGGTCTTGTGCCGCTGCTGGATTCAATCGGCATGGAGCAGCTCGCGCGCGTCGGCGGGCAGTGGGGTCCACTCCGCGCAATCACCAGCTTTAGCTACGCCGCGATGTGCATTCTGAGCGGTGCACTCGTGGCAAGTGTTGGTGCAATCATGATCGCCCCGCTCTATGGAATCACTGCACTGATTCTCATTGTAGGAACCGTTGGCCTACATACCGCACCCGCGATACAGCATGCGTCACGACCAGTACTGAGCGAAGCCGAGGCGGAAATTGAGCGGTCAGAGATTGCGGGCCCGAATGCGGAAATCGCAGTCGCTGGCGATTGGCGCGATCGATTCGGCACCGTCACGCTCGCCTTCCAGCAATCTCCGAGGCTCTTTGCGTTTCTGATGCTGAGCCTTCTCGTGAATCTCGGCGCGGGGCTCTTCTATGCGTATGGATCATTCCGCATCCAAGAGGTAGGCGGAAGTGCAGCGGCGGTTGCGTTCGGGGGCACCGTCTCCGCAGCCGTTGAGATCCCCTTCTTCCTTGCTGGCGGACTCGTCGCCGCTCGCCTTGGACTTCGATCACTCTTCTCATTCGGACTTTTTGCGATGGGAATCTGCAGTGTTGGATATGCGTTCATTGATTCGCCGTACTGGCTCGCGCTCGCGCGCTCGCTCGTTGGCATTGGCTTCGCCTGCACACTCCTCGCGAGCGTGTTGAGTGTCCGCGCAATCGTTCCAGCTGCGCTGCAAGCAACCGGTCAAGCCTTGTACCAGAGCGTCTCCTATGGGCTTGCGGTCGCAATCGCTGCACTCGTTGGCGGAATCATTTACGGAGAACTGGGTGCGGCGCCGCTCTTCCTCTTATCTGGCGCAGTCATGTTTGGCGCAATCCCGTTTGCATGGCGGGTGCTTCGCTAAACCGAGCAGAACGTTAGGACTTTGCGAAGATCTCCATCATTAGATCCACAAAGCGCTGCGCGTTCGCATCAAAGGCAACTGCTGCGTTCGGCTCCTTCCCTCCACGGAAGTGCGTGTCGACGACCGTTCGTCCGAGCGTGAGCGTCCCGGTCGTCTCCACAGCAACGTGATGCCTGCTCGTGGTGATGATGTTCGGCTCAACAAGTGCGGCGACACAGAGCGCGTCGTGCACAGGGGCTGACTCCGGAACATCCATCTTCTGGCTGCTCTCGTAGCTCGCAACGCGGCGCTGGATGAAGATGGCGGCCGCTTTTCCCGCTGGTGTGCCGAGCGCTTCGAGTGCATCGCACTGGGCCGCGGTGACGAGAGCCTTATGAGTAGCGTCGAGCGGCACCATCAACACATTCTTGAAGCCCGCATCAAAGACGCTTGCGGCGGCTTCGGGGTCAGCCCAGATATTGAATTCGGCGGATGGGGTCATGTTCCCCACTTCATGGCCGCCCCCCATGATGATCAGCTGCGGCACCCACTCAGCGAACTTCGGCTCCTGGGCGACTGCGGCGGCAATGTTCGTGAGTGGCCCAATTGGCATCAAGGTGATCGGCTCCGTTGCCGTTCGATACGTCTCAATCAGCCACTCAACGGCGCGGTTCGAGGCCGCCCCACGCGTGCTGCGCGGGATGTCGAGATACGTGCCGTGCGGATCCTGCACGGAGTCTGCCTTGAAGAAGCGCTCTGCGGGCATCGTCTTCCGGACGAGCGGTCGAGGCAGCCCTGCGTGCACGGGGATATCTGAGCGGCCGATCAGGTCCAGTACGGAGATGCTGTTGGTGGTGGTTGCCGTCAGCGGCGCATTCCCGAACACCGTACTCACGCCAATCAGGTCAATCTCAGGGTGAAGCGCCGCGAGCATCAGCGCGACGGCGTCATCCGTCCCCGTGTCGCAGTCAATGATTAGCCTCTTTTTCCCCATGCTTTGATCATACGTGGGCGCGGGAGACAAGCACCGACCTGGTACGCGATTGATACATGGGAACACCTCACTATCCCCGCAGCCGATTCGCGGCACCCGCTGCGACGGCGTGGAAGGGAGAGGGCCATGCGAAAGCAGATGCAGTTCAGTGTGGAACGGCCACGGCTGGAGCGGGAGCTTGATCGACTGGAGGCGGGAGGCCTTGGGGTGATCGCTGGGAGCGCCGGCTACGGAAAGAGCAGTTCGGTCGCGTCATGGGCATCACGTCTCGGCACGCCAGTGCGCTGGATCCGCGGTGCAGAGCGACTGTCGGATGCTCTCCTCTTTGCGGCCGAAGACGACGGCGGGATCTGGTTGCCACGACTTGGACGTGCGGCACGAAAGAAGAGCCGCATTGACACGTGTGCCGCTTCGCTCTGTGCGGATCTTGCTGCCCCGTATGCATCTCTCACGCTAATTATTGATAACACCGACGCGCTGACGGAAGACCCTGAATCACTCGCGATGCTCCGCGCCATTGCGGAGCGAGACCCAGATGGGTCACGAGTGATCTTCATTGGACGACGACGTGCAGCGCTACGGCTCGCCACAGCACGCAGTAAGCGCGCGGTTCTTGAGGTCGGTGCGGTGGCGCTGCGTGTCTCACCCCAGCAGACGCGTCAGATTGCGGAGGCGCGTGGGTGGCGCGGCACGCCTTCGCAACTTGAAGAGGTGCGGCGTGGTGCCGCTGGCAACGGTGGCATTCTCTCCGCGTGGCTCTCTCGTGCAGATGACCGCTCTTCAACGCGTGATCTTGATGACTTCATCCGACGCGACGTGGTCGGTGGATGCGAGCCACTGCTGCGACGGCTTGCAGAGGAGCGAAGCGAAACGACCAACCTGCACATGCTTCAGTCGCTCTGGGGTGAAGGGCTGCTGATCGCTCCTGCCGAAGACGATGAGCTTGGTCGCGAAGGGTGGGAGATCCCGAAAATGATTGCTGCGGCACTCTCCCTCCCAGGCGAGATCGCTACAGGGCTGCCGCACCCTCCGGGCACGCAGCGCACGCACGTGCGTGAGATGCCGCGTGAGCAAGATCGTCGTGTCTTCATTCACGACCTTGGACCCCTCCACATGGAGGTTGATGGACGCACGGTCGATGGGGCCGCAATCCGGCCACGTTCACTCGCGCTACTGACTTACCTCGCCACGCGGCCGCGACATTCGGCGACGCGTGACGAAGCGATTGATGCGCTTTGGCCAGAGGCTGACGCGCAGGCAGGCTTGAACTCGTTAAACCAGGCGATCTATCACTTGAGACGAGCGATCGACCCAGACTACGACGCATCGCCAGAAGGGGGAGCGACGCCGTATGTGCGCCATGAAGCGGAGATCGTCTCCATGCACCCAGAACTGGTCTGCTTTGATTCGGCCTCCCTTACCACACGCCTCAACCGAATCCGCATCCGACCTCGCACCGAGGAGATTGAGGGGTTACTCGATGACTACCGCGGCGCGTTTGGCTCGGAGCTCCCCTTTGAGCCGTGGGTGCAGCGCTATCGCGGGACGATTGAGGTCAGCCTCATGACCATGGTGGAACGAGCAATCCAGTCCGCACATGCGGCAGGAGATTACGATCGCGCGATCAACCTTGCGGCTCGCGCCACTCGCATTGATCCAGAGAGCGGCGAACTACTAGAGAGCCTCGCCCTGATGCTCGCTGAGGATGGCGCGCTCGCAGGGGCGCGGCGTGCGGCACGGCGTGCGATTGCGCTCTTTGAGGAGATGGAGATTGCTCCTCCGCGTGACCTAGTGCAGCTCAGCGCGGGGGGCGAGTTAGATCGCGGGATTCGCGCGCGTACGAACGAACCACACTGATCACGGTAGTGGATTCGACGAGCGCTGCGCGTCGCATTGGCTCCGGATGCGTAGTGTATCGCTGGGGCCACGCTCGCTCGCCTTAGCATTATTGATACTCGGTATCATATGTGCTAGGCTCTGGCCATGGCAGAAGAGATGCTCGACGCACTGGATCGCGCAGGGGTGCGCCTAACCGGCCCACGCCGGAAGCTCGCCGCGCTCATTGAGCGCCGCGAGGGGCACTTCACCGCCGCGGACCTTCTGAAGGATGCGGGTCGGCGGAGGATGGGGATCGGACGCGCAACCGTCTTTCGACTCCTAGAGCTCCTCAGCGAGCAGGGGCTGGTAGAGCGGATTGACCTCCCAGACGGAACGCACGCCTACATCCCATGCGAGCCAACCCACCATCATCATCTTGTCTGCCTCAACTGTGGCGCTACAACCGATGTGGACGACTGCGGGATTGAAGCGGTCACGCGCGAAGCGGCGCGCCGCTCTGGTTTCAAGATTGAACAGCACCGGCTTGAACTCTTCGGCCGCTGTCCCGACTGCCGCTCCGCCAACTAGGCGGAGCAGTTTTTTAACCGCCTAGCAACGCTAGGCATACAAAGGAGGAACCATGAGACTAGGTATCAAGAGATCTGTATGGACGGCAGTTGGCGCAGCGATTGCGTCGCTCGTCCTGGTTGCTGGATGCAACGGGAGCGCGGCCTCGCCGTCACCTAGCGAGAGTGCCGGAACAACTGCTGACTACACCGTGATTGCAACAACCAGCGTGTTTGCTGATCTTGCGCAACTTGCGCTTGGTGACAACGT
>DMUR01000035.1:0-1762 GCA_003476885.1 Chloroflexota bacterium | reverse complement strand
GGCCTTGATGAGTGGGCACTCTCGCTGCTCGAAGCGGCTGGCAAGAGCGAAGAGGATGTGCTTGAGCTTGCAGAGGGTATCGACGAGAGCAACGCGTGGGTCTACCTCGAGGGAGAGGAGCACGATGAAGAAGAGGGTGAAGAGCACAGCGAAGAAGAGGGTGAAGAGCACGGACATGGTGGTACCGACCCGCACATCTGGCTCGACCCAAAGGGCGCGGCAATCTACGTGAATCGCATTGCCGCGCGAGTGGCAGCGGAACTTCCGGAGCGTGCGGCGGAGATTGAGTCAGCACGTGATGCAGGACTCGCTGAGATCGCAGCCCTGGACGAAGAGTTGCGAGTCGGATTTGCAGCGGTAGAGGCTTCCTCGCGCAAGATCGTCACATTCCACGACGCATTCGGCTATTTCGCTCGCGCCTATGAGATTGAGATCGTTGGCGTTGCGGTGGAAGCACCGGGACAAGAGCCGAGCGCGAAGGAGATTGCAGCGTTGATTGACGCAATCAAGGCGGCTGGAGTGACGTCGGTCTTCAGTGAAGCGCAGTTTCCGTCAAAGGTCCTCGATCAGGTTGCGGCAGAAACTGGCGCGACCGTCCTTGAGAACCTCTACTCCGATGCGCTCGGTGACGCACCTGCGAACAGCTACCTTGGCGCGATGCGTGCAAATGCATCAGCGATCTTGGCTTCGTTCAAGTAGTGCGATGATGGTGCAATGAACGAACGCGTTGCACCATCAGTTCTCGAAGGCCGCACGCCCTCCTCGCATCCTGGGGGGCGTGCGGTCACTATCTCCAACATCACTGCAGGCTACGGTGAACGCGCCGCCATCAGCGATATCACCCTTGAGCTTGCTCAAGGCTCTCTCACCGCCATTTTCGGTCCGAACGGCGGCGGGAAGTCCACGCTGCTGAAGTGCATCGCTGGACTCATGCGTCCGTGGTTTGGAACGATTGAGGTGCTTGGGGCACCGGTCGGAGTCCACGCAGCGCGCGTTGCGTATGTCCCTCAGGCAGAACAAGTGGATTGGAGTTTTCCGATCGCCGTTGATGAGGTGGTGGCGATGGGGCGTACGCCACGGATTGGGCCGCTCGGTCGTGCTGGTGCCGCAGATCGTGCCGCAGTTGCGGAGGCGTTGGAACGCGTAGACATGGCAGACCTTGCGTCGCGTCAGATCGGCGAACTCTCCGGTGGACAGCGGCGACGCGTCTTCATTGCGCGCGCACTCGCTGCGGACCCTGAGATCTACCTGCTCGACGAGCCTGTCACGGGGGTGGATCCTGTCACGCAGGAGAAGATCATGAACATCTTGGATGCCGAGGCGGCTCGCGGTCGGACGGTGGTAGCAACCACGCACGACCTTGCCTGCGCCGCTCAACGGTTCCATGACGTGGTTGCGCTCGCTGGCAGGGTGGTGGCACACGGCCCCGCGCAACTCGTGCTTGATCGCGAAGTGCTGGAGAAGACGTACGGCGGCCACCTTGTCCCCCTCGCGGATGGGGGCGTTGTACTCCTTGATGACCCACACCACTCACACGGCAGCCACGAGGGTCACGAGTGAACCCGATCGACCTACTCCTCGAACCGCTCGCCTACGACTTCTTCGTGCGCGCCCTTGTGGCAAGCGCGTTGGTGGGGGTGGCGTGCGCCGTGGTCGGCTCGTTCGTGGTGTTGAAAGGGATGAGCTTCATCGGCGACGCGGTGAGTCACGCAGCCTTCCCGGGCATCGTGATCGCCTACATGCTCGGGCTCCCAATCATCCT
>DMUR01000024.1:2918-3702 GCA_003476885.1 Chloroflexota bacterium | reverse complement strand
GTTTAGAAAACGCAATCAAATCAAGGGGCGTGTCTTACTCCTACGCGCGTGGCACCCCAGGCTCAGCGATCAGGAGCGCCGCGCCAGAAGGGAGCGAGATCGCATGTCTGCCACCAGGGGCGCTGATGCTCTGAAGCGCGCTCATGCTTACTCCGCCAATCGTAACCACACTGCCGCCCGCAAATTGGGCGGAGGTTGGGACCTGCATGACAAGGGTTGCGGTAGCACCGAGCGGCGTTGCAAGGTCGCCGCTCCACGGTCCAATCACGGCAGCAATCTGGAATTCAGGCCCGACCAAGATGCGATGGTGTCCAGGAGAGAGCCAATCAATCGTTGAGATCCGTTGCGCCACCGCATCGGAGTGAGTGGCGCGGCGAGCTTCGGCGTGATGCAATGGTCTCTCGCTGCTGTTTCGCCCCCAGTCACTGACGCGATAGGTGAGGTCAGAGGGCTGCTGTACCTCCCAGACTAAGAGTCCAGGCATCAGTGCATGAAGGGTTCCTGGCGGAACATCAAGGACGTCTCCGGAAGATACCGCCACGCGCGCCAGGAGCGGCGCCACGTCTTCGCCATTCTCAAGCGCCGCATCAACTCGGGCAGGCTCCACGTTCGGGTCTCGCCCGAGGAGTAAGTGTGCGTTGGGCGCCGCTTCAAGGATGATCCACGCTTCATGTTTTCCGAGCGAGCCCGCGCCGTGCAGCTCTGCAGCAAGTGCGTCACTCGGATGTACTTGAACAGAGAGTCGATCTTGGACGTCAAGCAGCTTCACGAGTGGGCGTCGGTC
>DMUR01000024.1:633-2828 GCA_003476885.1 Chloroflexota bacterium | reverse complement strand
TCCTGTGGCGCTGCGTCCGGGAAGAGTCCTGCGAGCCGAGTGCCGCCCCACACGCGAGGGACGAGTCGTGGCGCAATCAGCTTCACGACTGCACCACCGTCAGCGCAGCAGCGCTGCGACCGCCTTTGCCACGATTGGAATCTTCACGGCAGAGAGGCCGGCAAAGTTGATGCGGCCGCGCGCCACGAGATAGATCGCCTGCTCATCGCGAAGTTGCGCAAGCTGCGCGTCGCTGAGTCCGAGCAGTGAGAACATGCCGCGCCCGCTGAGGAGGTGCGAGAAGTCAGCCGCGCCAGCCTGCGCGAGCGCGTCCACAAAGGCGCGTCGATTCCCATTGATGCGCTCACGCATTGCAGTGACTTCGCCCTCCCACTGCGCGCGAAGTGAATCATCACCAAGGATCTCCGCAACGATCTCGCCGCCGTGCCCGGGAGGGTTTGACCAGGCGGCGCGAATTGCGACCTTCGCATGCGTGAGGATGGCGGCGGCGGCGGCTGGATCCGCCGCAACAATGGCGAGTGCGCCGACTCGTTCGTCATAGAGGGCAAAGTTCTTGCTCGCGCTCGCAGCAACAAGGACCTCACAGCCTGTGGCGAGGAAAGCACGAAGTGAAGCAGCATCTTCAACGAGTCCGTCGCCGAGTCCCTGGTAGGCAAAGTCAAGGATGGGGAGCACGCCGCGCGCTGCAACGGCGTTCGCAATCTCACCCCACTGTGCAGCGGTTGGATCAATGCCAGTTGGGTTGTGGCAGGCGCCATGGAAGATAAAGGCGTCGCCGGGTGCCGCCGCCGCGATTGCGTCGAGGAGCGCTCCCATATCAAGCTCGCGAACGTTGGCGGTGGTCCATGGATGTGATCGGTGGCGCACGCCAACTGCGTCGGCAATCTGTGGATGATTCGGCCAGGTTGGATCGCTCACCCAAATCTGAGCCTCTGGTCGCAAGCGTGCCACCAACTCCACGGCGAGCCGAACGGCTCCGGTGCCGCCTGGTGTGTGAAGCACCTCCACGCGTCCGCTGGTCGCGATCGGCGGGAGCGTGCCGAATGGGGCTCCAGGCTCGCGGAAGATAAGTGCGCGCATCAACTTTACGAGCGCTGGGTCGCCGCCGATCGGCTTGTAAAGCTTGGTGGTTGAGTTGGCAAGGAGACGGCGCTCGGCCTCTCGGACGCTGGCGAGGATCGGCGTGACACCGTTCTCTTCCATATAGACACCAGCGGCAAGGTTGATCTTCTCTGGA
The DNA here is from genome assembly GCA_003476885.1 of Chloroflexota bacterium. Taxonomy (GTDB): domain Bacteria; phylum Chloroflexota; class Limnocylindria; order Limnocylindrales; family Limnocylindraceae; genus Limnocylindrus. The sequence goes on along the minus strand of DMUR01000024.1, from coordinate 1,591 downwards.
CGAGGGTCGGCGCGGAACGCCTCCACGATCCCAAAGATGGGATCAGAAGGGGCGCTGCTGATCTTTGCGGAGAGGCTGCCGTCCACCATGAGGTGAGTCTAGCCGAGGCACTTCGGGGGCTGGCACGCCTCACCTCGTGATTCCCTCGGGAGGCGTACGATCGCGCTGATGGACTTCTTCGATCTCGATCCGATCGGTTGGGCACTCCTCGGCTTTCTCGCCGGAGGCCTCTCCTCGTGGCTCATCCGTGGACGTGCGGCGCGAGGCTGCCTCGCCAACATCCTGGTCGGCATTCTTGGCGGCCTAATTGGTGGAACGCTCGCGAAGAGCACTGGGTTCGGTGATGCGGGAGGCTTCCTTGGGTCGCTCTTCGTCGCGCTGCTCGGTTCGGTACTCTTAAGGCTCGCCATTGAGTTTGTTGATCGGAGGCCACGCAGATGAGCGAAGAGAAGCCATTTAGCCCGGGGCTCGCGGGCATTATTGGCGCGGAGACCGCGATCGGTTTTGTAGACGGCGCACACGGAAAGCTGCTCTACCGCGGCTACCCCATTGAAGAGGTTGTCGCCAAGGGAACCTATGCAAGCGTGCTCGATCTTCTCCTCACCGGTGAGTGGCACCCAGATGCAGTCCTCGAGCCAGTCAAGGTTCCACCCGCAGTTCTTGCTGCACTCAGGCTCCTCCCTGCGCACGCACACCCAATGGATGCGCTGCGCACCGCGATCTCCGTCTGGGGGGCGGGCGAACGACTCGGCTGGCCGCCCACCGCAGATGAGGCACGAAAGATTGCAGCGTTTGCGCCATCTGCACTCGCCGCATTCGCGAGACTTCGTCAGGGACTCGAGCCTATCGATCCAGAGCCGGGCCTCGGCATTGCCGCGGCCTTCTTGCAGCAGCTGCACGGCAAGACACCAGAGCAAGGAACCGCACGCGCGCTCGACGCGTATTTGATGGCGGGTGC
>DMUR01000024.1:0-530 GCA_003476885.1 Chloroflexota bacterium | reverse complement strand
GCAATCTGCGGAGCGATCGGCGGTCTTAAGGGACCACTGCACGGCGGCGCACCTGCCGAAGTAATCGGGCAACTTGGCGAGATCGGATCCATTGATCGCGCAGAAGATTGGGCGCGCGGGAAGCTCGCGCGACGCGAACTGATCATGGGCTTCGGGCATCGCGTCTATCGCGCATACGATCCGCGCGCTGCCGCACTGCGCAAAGTGGCGGAGGCGATGCCAAACCGTCCTGACTGGCTTGACCTTGCGATTGGCGCAGAAGAGGTAATCCTTCGCGTCTTTGAGGAGATGAAGCCGGGTCGTGCGATGAAGACAAATGTTGAGTTCTACGCGGCAGCGGTTCTCCAGGGTGTTGGCCTTGCGCCTGATCTCTTCCCCGCCACGTTCGCGATCGCGCGCATCGCCGGCTGGTCAGCCCATGTGATTGAGCAGGCGGGCGTTGACAAGATCATTCGCCCAGACGCGCGATACATCGGGCATCCGGAGCGCCACCTCCCCGGTTGATCGCACGCGCCGCGAGTCTCGCGGCG
>DMUR01000004.1:6167-6466 GCA_003476885.1 Chloroflexota bacterium | reverse complement strand
TGCTCGCCACCTTCCGCGACCTTCGCTCCGTTGACTGCGACATCCTGACCATTGGGCAGTATCTGCGCCCAACGATGGAACACCTCCCACTCGTTCGTTACTACACGCCAGAAGAGTTCGCCGCGCTTCGTGATGACGCGCTTGCGATGGGCTTCAAGCACGTGGAGTCGGGTCCGCTGGTGCGCAGTTCGTATCACGCGCGCGATCAGGTGCCGAGCGACTCACCAGCGCTGCGCGGACGTCGTGCTCGCGACGCCGCCACCGCGAGCACCGTGCGCGGCGAGGTGGCATGAGCCCTC
>DMUR01000004.1:3141-6079 GCA_003476885.1 Chloroflexota bacterium | reverse complement strand
CCCCGCAACGCCAATTGCGGAGCTGCACTGCCACCTGGGCGGCTCGGTCACCCCAGCGATCATGTGGGGGATTGCACACGCGCAGGGGATTCGCCTCCCTTCCAAGGACTATTGGGCCTTCCGCAAGATGATCACGGCTGGCTCCAAGCGAACGCGCAGCTTCAACGGATACCTTGATCTCTTTCATTGGACGGAACTGATCCAGTCATCGCCGATCGCGGTGGAGCGTTCGGTCTACGAAGTGGTTGCTGGTGCGTACAGGAAGAACCACATCACCACCATGGAGCTGCGTTTCAATCCGATGAAGCGCAACCGGAATGGCGAGCAGGACCTAGACCACATCATTGCCGCCGCCATCCGAGGGGCTGATCGTGCGGCGCTCGAGTATCCGGTGAAGCCTGGGATCATCCTGATCCTTGACCGCGAGTTCACGCTGCGACAGAACGAGATCATCGTGGAGAAGGCGATCGCCTGGGCGAGCCGAGGGATCGTCGGGATCGATATTGCAGGGCGTGAGAGTGCCAACTTCAAAGTGGCCGAATACAAGCGCATGTTCCGCGCTGCACGGAAGGCGGGCCTCGGCATCACCGTGCACACGGGAGAGTCGGGGCCGGTGAGCGAGATGCTCGAAGTGGTGAAGCAGTTGGAGCCAGACCGCATTGGCCACGGCGTGAAGGCGGCGGGGGATACGAAGACGATGAAGGTCCTCGCAGAGCGGAAGATTGTGCTGGAGATCTGCCCAACATCGAACTTGATGACGAAGGTTGTCTCCGACTGGGAGGAGTTTCGCCAGATCTTCATGCGACTGCGCGAAGGGAAGGTCCGATACGCGATCGGCACTGATGGTCCTGAGATGCTGCAGACGTACATCCGCGACGAGCTCGCCGCCCTCGGACGGCACGGGATCCTCTCTGTGGCCGAGCAGGAGGCCGCCGCCGCAACCTCAATCAAGTCGTCGTTCGTGAAGGGTGCCGCTGCGGTGGCAATCCCGCGTAGCGAAGGGGCCGCGCCGCGCGTCAGTCGAGAAGAGTCGTAGTCCTACTCGCCAGCAGCGTCCCGTACAGCGGCTCGGATCGCATCGGCCACTACACCAGCGGGTACACCTTCGGCCACCAGCACATACGGAGATGCATCCACCATCAGCAGAGCCGCAGGATCACTGATCCATTCCGCTGCACATGCATCCACCGTTGAGCGCAGCTTCTTGTAGCTTTCGTCGTTCCTGAAGCGGTAGATCCGTGTCGGCACCGCCTGATCGAGCCCGCCTCCCGAGAGTTGAAACGAGATCGCCATAGGGACCAGCCCTTGATCGCTGCAGCCAGGATCGCCGCTCACCACGGTGGCAACGGAGAACTCTCGCGCCGCAAGCTGCTCAACGAGCCCATTGAAGTTGGTCGGCGTGGCCGACGGTTCACCCCGGGCATCATCCAAGACTGAGCCGCACCCACTCGCCGCGAGCATCAGGGCGGCGATGACGAGAAGTCGAGCAGCTTGTGGTTTCATGTGCCAAGCGTACACCGCAGGTAGAATCACCTCATGAGTGAAGTCCGAGCATTTCGAGCAACGCGATACGCCATCAGCGAGGCTGGCTCAGCGCACGGCGTCCTCGACGGACTTCTAAGCCCACCCTATGACGTCATCAGCGCCGATCAGCGGCGTGCGCTGCTCTCCGCACAACCCAGCAATTCAGTTCTCTTGGACCTCCCCCTGCGTGAAGCGGGTGAGGCTGATGGCGCGCAATACACGCGAACGGCTAACACCTGGTCCGCCTGGCGCAAGGGCGGCACGCTTGTAGACGACGAGACGGCGCAGATCTATCTGTACGAAGAGCAGCCAGAGGTTGGCAACTCAATTCGCGGCGTATTCGCCGGAATCCCGATCGGCCCCTACGGACGTGAGACTGGGATCTTGCGGCACGAGTCCACGCTGAGCGGACCCAAGGCGGATCGGCGTGCACTCATTGCCGCGGTCCAGGCAAACCTTTCGCCCGTGATCTTGTTGCGTGCAGGGGGTTCCAGCGAATTCGCGGCTGCAGCAGACGCAGTTTCTGAGTCTGCACCGTATGCATCCGGCCGCACCCCCTCTGGGAGTGCGTACAAGCTCTGGCGCCTTACGCCAGGTTCGGATCACGGTGCGGCGCTCCTTGCATGGGCGAACGGCACAGATCTCGTTATTGCTGACGGTCACCACAGATATGAAACGGCGCGTGACTACGCGGAGAGTGGCGGCCTCAGCACCGCGCTCGGCCTCATTGTGGAGTCCGACCGACACGCCCCCGCGCTCTACGCCACCCACCGCATCGTCCCTGCAGTCGATCCGTCGGTGCTTCTTGCGAAACTCTCCGCCTCGCCCCTTGTCCTGCATCACACCGCCTCCACGAGCGAGCAGCTTATCCAGCGATTCGCCGATGGCGCACCGACGGGTGCGGAGTTGGAGGTTGGGGTGGTGACGCACGATGGCGCGGCCCTGCTGAAACTTGATCGTGCGGCGATCAGCGCGGCACTCCCAGGGCGATCCGCCGCCTACCAATCGCTATCAGTGACTGCACTCGCCGTGTTGATTGATCAGGCGCTCGGTATTGATGCGGCTGCGGCGACCGCGGGTGCGCTGCGCTACGTCCGAGGTTCTGCCGCGGCGGTGGAGAGCGCGCTCAACGATCCCGCTCCGAGTGCGGCGCTCCTGTTGCACGGGGAGCGACCTGAGCAGGTGGTGGCCGTGGCGGAGGCGGGGGAGACGATGCCCCAGAAGTCGACCTTATTCGCCCCGAAGCCCCCAACGGGCCTCCTCTTCCTCGCCCACGAGATCAACCGCGACCTCTAACTCGCTGCTAGACTCTCTCCCCGCGGGCTCTGCCCGCATCTGGCGCATTCGTCTAGCGGCCTAGGACACTGCCCTCTCAAGGCAGAGATCACCGGTTCGAATCCGGTATGCGCTACCA
>DMUR01000004.1:0-3038 GCA_003476885.1 Chloroflexota bacterium | reverse complement strand
CATGACTGATGAGCAGCCTGCCGAAGGGACCGCCCTCGACCGAAGGATCCTCATGGAGCTTGAACCTGAGGCCGCCCGACTGCTGAATCGCCATCTTGAAGTGGCTGAAGAGTGGTTCCCGCATGAATACATTCCGTACCGACTCGGCCGGGACTTTGATAAGGAGCCTTGGACCCCAGACCACCCGCGACTAACGGGCGTGGCGCAGACCGCGTTCGAGATTGGTCTTTTGACTGAAGACAATCTTCCGAGCTACCACCGACTCATCCATGGGATGTTCGGCTCGGGCGACGGTGCGTGGCTGAACTGGGTGGGTCGTTGGACGGCAGAAGAGGGGCGACACGCAATTGTGCTGCGCGACTACCTCACGGTCACGCGAAACATTGATCCGGTGATGCTGGAGCGAGGTCGCATGACACAACTTCAGACGGGCTACGATCACCCATTCCCAGACACCCTGCACGGGCTTGCATACGTCGCCTTCCAGGAGCTTGCGACGCGAATCGCACACCGCAACACTGGCCGCTATTCGGATGACCCGGTGGCGGATCGGATCATGGTCCGAATCGCTGCCGACGAAAACCTGCACATGGTCTTCTATCGCGACATGCTGAAGGCGGCGATCCAGATCGAACCGTCCGCGGCGGTGCGGGCGATCGTTGACGAGGTTCTCGCCTTCCAGATGCCAGGTGCGGGGATTCCTAACTTCCTTCGGAAGGCCGCCGATGTGGCAAAGGCTGGGATCTACGACCTGCGCGCCCATCGCGATGAAGTCCTGATGCCAATCCTTCGCTACTGGGGCATCTTCGAACTTAGCGGACTTGATGCGGCGGCTGAAGAGGCGCGCAAGCGCCTACATGAGCATCTCGAGAAACTTGAAGCATCCGCCAAGCGCTTTGAGGAGCGTCTGGCAGCATCCACCGTTCCGCGCCTGCGCCCGCTGCGCTAGGTTCGCCCTCTCTAGGCGCGGATTAGTCTCCGGGCCATTTCGGCCTCCAACTGGCGCTCGGCTTCCACGTACTGGTCGATCTCGTCGCGCAGCTTGTTCGCCTCGGGGGTGTAGAGGTGCACCTGCTGCTGGAGGATGTAGGAGAGGCGCCGCGAGGTCATGCGGCAGTGGTCCAAATTCTTCATGAGGACCAGGGGGTCCATGGAGGCGAGCTCGGTTGCGTCGTACATGGCCTGCATGTCGCTATTCTAGCCCAGAGGCCCCGTAGCTCAGTGGATTAGAGCAGCTGCCTTCTAAGCAGTTGGTCGCAGGTTCGACTCCTGCCAGAGTGCGAGAGCATTCTGTAGCTCAGTCTGGTAGAGCAAACGACGTCTTACGAACCCCTTGTCGAGCGATGTTTGAGGTGAGTTGGCAGTGCCCCGGATTTAAGATTTGAAATTTGAAATCTCAAATTTGAAATCTCAAATCTGACCACTGATTACTGACCACTTTCCACGGAGCCCCCAACATGCACGATCGCATCGCCTATCGCGGACTGACGTTTGATGACGTCCTTCTGGAACCAGGATACAGCGAAGTGATCCCGTCCGATGTTGACATCAGTTCGTATGTTACCCGCAATATCAGCCTGAGTCTGCCGATCGTCAGCAGCCCGATGGACACGGTAACTGAAAGTGACATGGCCGTGGCGATGGCCCAATTGGGCGGCATCGGCATTATTCACAAAAACATGAGCATTGAGCAGCAGGCCATGCAGGTGGATCGTGTGAAGCGCAGTGAACATGGGGTCATCGTCGATCCAGTCACATTGCCGCCAGACACGCCAGCCGGTGAAGCTGTGAGGTTGATGGACGAGCGAAACATCGGCGGTGTTCCGATCACGGTTAATGGGAAGCTGGTGGGCATCCTGACTCGCCGGGATCTGCGGTTTCTGGAATCAAAAGATCGACCGGTTTCCGAAGTAATGACGAAGGACAATCTGGTCACTGCACCGGAAGACACGACCCTGGAAGCAGCAGAAAGAATTCTCCTGCAAAACAAGGTCGAGAAACTGCTGCTCGTGGACGATGATTATCAGTTGAAGGGATTGATCACGATCCGTGACATCGACAAGAACCTGCAGTTTCCGCGAGCATCAAAAGATTCACGCGGTCGTTTGCGGGTTGGTGCTGCAGTCGGTGTTTTCGATCTCGACCGAGCCGCTCAATTGGTTGAAAAAGGTGTTGACGTACTGGTCGTAGATAGTGCACATGGTCATTCTCGGAATGTGATCGAAACGGTGCGGGCGATTAAGCGTCAGCTCCATATCGATGTGATTGCGGGAAACATCGCGACGGAAGAAGGCGCAAAAGCTCTGGCGGATGCCGGTGCAGACGCCGTCAAAGTCGGGATTGGGCCAGGTTCTATTTGTACAACTCGGATAATTTCGGGCATCGGTGTCCCCCAGTTAAGTGCGGTCGCAAATGCGGCCAGAGCTTTAAAGGGGAGCGGAATCCCGATTATCGCTGACGGAGGAATTCGTTTCAGCGGAGATATAACGAAGGCACTTGCTGCAGGAGCGTGGACTGTGATGGTCGGCGGTCTTCTGGCGGGTGTCGATGAAAGTCCTGGTGAGATGATTCTTTACCAGGGTCGAAGCTTCAAGCGGTACCGAGGAATGGGATCGCTGGGAGCAATGATGAAGGGCAGCAGTGAACGTTACCGGCAGGGACATGTCCCAACGGGCGACCAGTCCAAACTGGTTCCGGAAGGCGTGGAAGGTCGCGTTCCTTACAAAGGAGCCTTGCAGCCGCTGATATTCCAGCTTACCGGTGGTCTTCGTTCCGGCATGGGTTATGTCGGAGTCGGGACAACTGCGGAACTGCGAGAAAAAGCTCGATTTATCGAGATTTCAGCGGCGTCGGTTAGGGAGAACCATCCACATGACATCGCAATTACTCAGGAAGCTCCAAACTATTCTGTGGAGCACGCCCCGAAGGACTGATTCCGCTTCTGGCATGAACAACCTCCTGCGAGGCGTAGGTCTCGCGGGAATGGTTGCGTTCATGTCGGCTTCGGATGCCGTCGCCGATAACACAAGGGCGACCTC
>DMUR01000016.1:10806-10976 GCA_003476885.1 Chloroflexota bacterium | reverse complement strand
GGCCCTGAGATGGGTCGTTTCAAAGATCGTGGCGGACGCGACATGGTTCTCGCCATGACACACGAAGAGGTGGTGGCCGACCTCCTTCGCAAACTGGTGAGCTCCTGGCGACAACTTCCGCAGCAGGTCTATCACTTCCAAACAAAGTGGCGCGATGAACCCCGCTCGCG
>DMUR01000016.1:7743-10770 GCA_003476885.1 Chloroflexota bacterium | reverse complement strand
GCGCGAGTTCACGATGAAGGACGCCTATTCGGCGGATCGTGATGAGGCAGGGCTCGATCACTCGTACGCGCTCTACTACCACGCGTACACACGCATCTTCGCGCGACTCGGCTTGAAGACGATTGCCGTCGCGAGCGACGTAGGGATGATGGGTGGCACAGGGGCGCATGAGTTTATGGCACCGAGCGAGTACGGCGAAGACACGCTGGTGATCTGTGACGCATGCTCCAGCGCCTCAAATCGGCAGGTCGCGCGTGTGCGCAGAGCGACGCCTGTTGCAGCGGAACCACTCCCGCGCGAAGAGGTGAAGACCCCAAACGCGCCAACTATCCAAGCGCTCGCCGAACTGCTCGGCGTCCCGCACGAGCAGACCGCGAAGGCAGTCTTCTTTGCAGATCGTGACGATCGGCTGATCATTGCCATTGTGCGGGGCGACGATGATGTGGAGGAGACCAAACTGACGAACGCGATTGGCGCGCGCGATCTTCGTCCAGCACGCGAAGACGAGATCGTGGCCGCCAATATGGTGCCGGGCTACGCCTCGCCGATCGGTGCGAAGGGGGCACTCGTGGTGGTCGACGAACTCGTAGCCTCCTCTGCAAATCTCGTTGCTGGCGCAAACAAGGAGGGGTACCACTTCAAGAACGTCAACATCCCCCGCGACTTCACCCCAGACCACGTGGTGGACCTCGCATCAGCGAAGACGGGTGACGGTTGTGCCTCCTGCGGTGCCCCCGTTCGGCTCGAGAAGGGGATCGAGGTTGGGAACATCTTCAAGCTCGGCACGCGTTACACGGCGGCACTCGGCGCCGAGTATCTCGACGAGGCGGGGGTGAAGCGACCGATCATCATGGGCTCTTACGGGATTGGCGTTGGGCGCGCAGCCGCATGCGTGGCTGAGGCATATCACGATGAGAAGGGGCTCGCCTGGCCGACCGCCGTGGCACCATTCGACGCCCAGGTGGCGCTGCTCGGTGCCAGCAAGGATCCTCGCGTTGAGGCGTCAGCCGTCACGCTGGAGGCTGCGGCCGCGAGCGCCGGACTCGAGCTGTTGGTTGACGACCGAGAGGAGTCGCCCGGCGTGAAGTTCGCCGACGCAGAGCTGCTTGGATCCCCGTGGACTGTGACGATCTCGCCGCGATCGCTTGATGCGGGCGGCGCAGAGATGACGCTGCGCGCCAGTGGTGAACGGAGCGTGGTGCCGCTGACGGAAGTCGTGGAGCGGATCGCTGCTCAGAAGCGTCTTGAACGCGAGGCGATTGAGAAGGACCTCGCCGCTCGAGGATTTCCGCCAACGTACGCTGGCGCGTCTTCGGACAGATGATCGAGACCGCTAGCCCAACGCTTCTCTTCGCGGCACTCTTTGCGCTCGCTGCTCTGATTCTTGCGGGGAGACTGCGCCGCCGGCGTAACCAGGTTGACGACAGCACGTCGCGTGCCGCCCGCGAAGGGGAGCGGGCAGATCGTGAGTCGGCCCGAGCGGAGCGCCGCGCGCAGCGACTAGATGCGCTGCTTGACGCCACGGATGATGCCGTGATGCGAGTGCTTCCTGACCTCACGATTCGAGCCGCCAGCCCCGCCTGCAGAGAGATCTTGGCGCGCGAGGTTGATGATCTCCGTGGTCGCCCGCTGATTGAAGCCACGGTTGACCACCGACTCGAGGAGCTAGCACGAGAGGCGCTGAGCGGAACGATCTCACGAGGAGAAATCTCCCTGCGCGATCTTCGCCCAGGTCACTCTGACGAGATGCGGCACGTCCAGGTCACCGCGGCACCTGATGGGGATGACGGCGCGTGGATTCTCCTGCGCGACCTGACGGAGGTGGTGCGCCTTCGACAGATCCGCACCGAATTCGTTGACAACCTTTCGCATGAACTTCGGACGCCACTCAGCACCATTCGACTGCTCGCCGAATCGATTGCTACCGCAGGAGAACGTGGCGACCCCAGCGGCGCAAAGGAGCGCGCCTCGCAAATTGAGGTTGAAGTGCTGCATCTTGTGCAGATGGCGGACGAAATGCTTGATCTAGCCACACTTGAGTCGGGGGAGGTGGCACTCCGCACGGCTCCAGTCGATCTACGAGACCTCGCTCAAGAAGTTGCCACGCGCTTCACCCCTGTCGCCACGCGGCACGGTGGGAAGATCTTGGTAGAAGAGGTTGGTCCTGGCCCGTGGATGGTGCCAGGGGATCGTGATCGACTGCGGCAGGTGTTCGCAAACCTTGTGCATAACGGCGTGAAGTACAGCCGACCGGAGGGGAAGGTCACCATTCGCCTCTCCAGTTCTTCAGTCACTGAAGCGAACCCGTACGTAGAGATCCAGGTTGCAGATGAGGGGATCGGCATCGAGCGTCGGCACCTCTCGCGCATCTTTGAGCGTTTCTATACGGTTGAGCGCATTCCAAACGAGACCCCCTCAGTGGGCGGTGCAGGAACTGGGCTAGGGCTTGCGATCGCACGTCACGCAATCCTCCGCCACGGCGGGAGCATTGAGGCCGACTCCACCGTTGGTGTGGGCACGACGTTCACCATTCGCCTCCCTCTGCGCTGAGCGCATCTGAGCTGGTGGATAGGGCTGGAGCGCCACCCGCAACGGTGGCCGCAGAGGCGGCAGGTCGTCCACTCCGTCTCGCGCACCGTGGCGTGCATGGCGGCGCATTAGGGCATGCGGAGAACTCGCTCCCCGCACTGCTCGCTGCTGCGCAGACTGGTTGTGATGGCGTGGAGTTTGATCTGCGCTTCTCCCGTGATGGAGTGCCTGTGATCATTCATGACGAAACCCTCGCGCGCACGCATGGGGATGAACGAGCGGTGAGGGACCTTGATGCGAGCGAGCTCCAGCGCCTCGGCGTGCCAACGCTCACTGACGCACTTGCCGTACTCCCAGATGCGCTCTTCCTTGACCTTGAGCTTAAGGTGCCACCCCTGCCGGGATTCTTCGCTGCACTTCGTAAGTGGTCCATGGACGCGGGTGCGCGTTTGGTGATTTCAAGTTTTGATGACGACGCACTGCGAGAGGTTGGTTTGC
>DMUR01000016.1:4693-7671 GCA_003476885.1 Chloroflexota bacterium | reverse complement strand
CTCGCGTTGGGAGTCGACGGTGTCTCTGTTGAGAAGTCGCTCCTTGGCAGCGAATGGGTGGCAGATCTACAAGCCGCGGGACTTGAACTCGCGGTGTGGACACTCCGTACGCGCGAGGATCTCGCCTGCCTCTCCCATCCGGGGCTGGTCGCCGCCTGTGTTGAAGGGGAGGCGCGTTAGCGTTCTTCTTTCGGGGCGCGGAGTAGTGATGGCGGTGCGATCGTCACAAGGCGACCGCTCCCCGCGCTGACGCCGTTTGGCAGGTCAATGCGAATCAGTGCGCCCTTCTCTACGGAGAGACTTGTAATCCCAGTGAGTTCGCTTAGTAGCCGACTCAGATTCGGTTCATGTCCAACCAGGGCGAGTCGAGCAACCCCCTTCTGGTCAAACATTCGGGCGAGCTGTGCGATCGGTGGCCCATCAAGGAGGCGCTCATCAGCGACGGCTTCGACCTCGAGGACAGCTGAGAGCACGGTGGCTGTCTCAACACATCGGCGCGCGGGCGAGTAACGAATCTCATCGATCGCCGTTCCTGCAGCGAGGAGTGTGGCGGCGAGTCGCGCGACCTGCTTCACCCCTTTGCCACTGAGTGGTCGTTCAGCGTCCGGACCGATCCACTCAGATGGGTCGCCCGCGTCCGCGTGGCGGATCAGGTACAGCGTATGCCCGGTTCGCGCCGCCTTCGCAGCGCTCACGGGTTCAGGTCTTCCACCTCGCCAGAGACGAGGTAGACGATATCTTCGGCAATGTTGGTGGTTCGGTCGCCAATGCGCTCAAGGTAGTGCGCAGCGAAGAGGAGGCGCGTGCCGCGCTCAACGTTGCTCTTATCGGCCTCCATGAGCGAGACGCACTCATCAAAAGACTTGCGGTAGAGCGCATCAATCTGGTCATCGCTAACCGCAACTTCGCGGGCCCGCACGGCGTCCGAGTCGACGAGTGCGAGCAGAACACCGTGGAGCTGCGCCGCTGCGAGTTCCCCAATCTCTGGAAGGTGCAGGTACCGCTGAAGGGCCGGCTCTGGGGCGAGCTGCTTCGCCACCTTCGCCACCGAAGAGGCGTGATCGGCGATGCGCTCGAGCTCATAGGCGACATGGTTCATCGTGAGAAGGTTTCTCAGGTCACGCGCAACCGGACTCTGTGTCGCGATCGTGGTGGTGATCACGCTGATGACTTCATGTTGCATGGCATTGATGTTGCGGTCGTTGACGATGATCTTCTCGGCGAGCGCGGCGTCATGCGTGGTGAGGGCGGTGAGGGCGTCTCGGATTGCCGCTTCAGTGAGGCTCCCCATTCGCACGATGATCTCCTTGATCTGTCGCAGCTCACGGTCGAGCGGGTCACGAGCCCCCTGCGGCGCAGGCGTTGCGCCAGCGCCACTCGTCGTGCGCGCGAGGATCTCGTTGATCTCGTTTTCTACCCGACCCGGCTCTTTTTCGTCACTCATTCCCAACTCCTCCCAGGGTTCCCCCTGGCTATTCGTTACATCGTAGCGCCCCGCTAGGATGGCGGGGTGAAACGAACTCCCCTCGGCTCCACCTCTCGGACCTCCGCCGCCAATCGTGGGGGGGCACGTGAACGCGCGGTAAACGCCACCCCTCCACGAATTGGGGCGGTCGCGGATATCGGTTCGAACTCCATCCACCTGCTGGTCGCAGTGACTGACGGCGTACGCCTCGGCTCGCTCACGGACGAGTCGATCCCTTCAGAGTTGGGTCGCCTCGTTGAGCGGCGCGAAGAGATTGGCAGCAAGGCAACGAGTGACGTCATTGATGCACTCGACCGTTTCCACGCACGAGCACTCCGACTCGGCGCGCACTCACTCACAGTGGTTGCCACGGAACCACTCCGCCGCGCAAAAGATCGCGCCAGCGTGATCAAGGAGATTCGCAGTCGACTCGGACTTGAGCCGATCGTCCTTGAGCACGAAGAAGAGGGCTTCCTCACCGTCCTCGGTCTCATCCATGCGCATGATCGCTCGAAGCCCTTACTCGTTGGAGATATTGGCGGCGGCTCAACAGAGATCGTGCGCCTAGTTCCGGGTCGCGCTCCGGTGGCCCAGGGCTTCTCAATCGGCTCGGCGCGCCTGATGACGCGCGTGAACTATTCCGATCCGCCGAAGCTCCGCGAGTGGCGCGCGCTTCGAGATCATGCCCAGACTGCCTTTAGCCACCTGCCAGCGGGAGACGCCGCGCAACTTGTCCTCGTTGGCGGTACCGCGACGCGACTCCTGAAACTCGTCCCGGAAACCTTGCTGACCCACGCCGTACGGCCGGCTGATCTACGGTTGATGGGGGAGCGGCTCGCCTCACTATCAGCAGCGGAGATCTCAAGCGCGTATGCAATCTCAGAGCGACGCGCGCGGCTCCTCCCCGCGGGGCTCTCCATTCTTGAGGCGCTGCTTCAGCAGACAGGGGTGACCGATCTACGTGTCGATCGTGGCGGGATTCGTGAAGGAGTGATCATTGCTGAGGCGCTCGGCGGATCAACATGGCGCGGCGCACTGGGTGACCTCGTTAGAGCGCAGCGATAGCGGCCTCAAGTTTCGACTGATGGCTCGGCGTAAGCGTTTCGTCACCAGCAAAGAACGCTTGCAGATCAGTTGCCATTTCTGTTGCGTCTGCATCACTGACTGACGGGACGAACTCAATTTCGAGCTCCCTCCATTGCGCGTTGCCTGACTGAATTTCGTCCGTCGTGAGGTCCGCGACAACGCTCCCATTGAGCTGGAGCGGCCAGCTCCTTCGCCGCTGTCGCATCGTTACAACCTCATGGAGTTCTGATGCGAGCTGCGTGCCGATCTCATGCACGATCTCGGTGGGGATCTGATCGCCCTCTCGCTCAATCTCATCACGCTGATGAAACGCTCCCACCTGCTTCGCGTTGCGCTTCAGCGTGTATCGCGTTGGCGCGCTGACCGTCTCGCGCCTCCGCAGCGCCCAGCCACGTGTGATCAGCGTCGCCGCATGATCAAGGTAGGT
>DMUR01000016.1:0-4599 GCA_003476885.1 Chloroflexota bacterium | reverse complement strand
GTACTTGAGCTCTCGTTCGCGGTTCATGCGCTAGAGCGTAGGTTCAGGTGGCCGAGTTTCGGCAGCCTGTATCGCGAGCCGCTTGAACTCAGCGAAACTCGAGCGTTCAGCGCCATCTGGCTCCAGGTCCTCCTTGCGGAGCCAAGCACCGTCGGGCTGCAGGATCCAACTGTTGCGACGGTCTGCGAGGAGTACACGCAACACCTCTTCGCTGCGGCTGATTGAAGTTGGATCCAGCAGTGGGAAGAGGACCTCAACGCGTCGATCAAGGTTGCGATCCATAAGGTCTGCACTTCCGGCGAACCACTCTGCACGCCCCGCAATGTTGAAGTGGTAGAGGCGGCTGTGCTCGAGAAACTCACCAATCACCGAACGGATGTGGAGGCGCCCTTCGTGGCGAACTGGATCAGGAATCAGGCCACACATGCCGCGCACGATCAGGTCAATCGTGACGCCGCGAGCCGCCGCGTCATCGAGGAGGCCGATCATCTCGGTGTCAACGAGCGCATTCACCTTTGCCGCAATGTAGGGGTGCCCGCCGCGAGCAGCGTCTTCCACAGCGGCGCTGATCCGCTGACCGATCGCGTGACGCAACTGCGCGGGCGCGACGAGGAGGCGCTGGTAGTCGGCGTGCTTTGAGAGGCCGGTCAGATAGTTGAAGAGTGCACTGAGGTCCGCTCCGAACGCGTGGTCAACCGTGAAGAGGGAGAGGTCGGTATAGAGGCGAGCGGTACGAGGGTTGTAATTCCCTGTTGAGAGGTGCACGTAGCGGCGAATCTCCCCGCCCTCCCTTCGGGCGATCAGCGTGGCCTTGCAGTGCGTCTTGAGGCCGCTCATCCCGTAGATGACGTGTGCCCCCGCCTCTTCTAGCCTTCTCGCCCACTCGATGTTTGCCGCCTCATCAAAGCGCGCCTTCAACTCCACCAGCACAACCACCTCTTTCCCTGCGCGTGCCGCTTGGATCAGGTGGCCCGGGATGCTTGAAACAGCACCCGTCCTGTAGAGCGTGGAGCGGATGGAGAGGACATCAGGGTCGACCGCCGCCTGTTGGAAGAGTCGCTCGGCACTCGCGTCGAAGCTCTCGTATGGGTAGTGCATGAGTAGATCCCCCTGCTGGATGACACGGAAGAGGTCAGCACCGCCGTCGGCCGCGCGCAGGGCCTCGGTGATCCTTGGGGGTGTGACGGGATGCCAGGTGGGACTGTGGAGGTTCGGTAGCTGGAGTGCTGCGATCTCTCCACTCACGGTGAGGTCCAGCACACCGTCAACATCGGAAAGTGCGTCTGGCTGGAGTTCAAATCCTGCAAGGAGCAGCTGGCGAACCTCTGCGGGCGCCGCCGCCTCAATCTCCACGCGTACGACCTTGCCGAAGCGGCGCTGTCGCAACTCCTCTTCAATCGCCGCAAGGAGGTCATCCGCTTCGCCCTCTTCAACCTCAATGTCGGCGTCTCGTGTGATGCGGAACGCATATACACCGGCAATTTCATGCCCAACAAAGAGCTGTTCGATGTGGGCACGGATCAGGTCTTCCAGGAGGATGGCGCGACCGTCGCCAATCTGCACCAGCCTCCCCAGGATCTGGGGCACTTTGACGCGCGCGAAGAAGCGTTCGCCTCGCTCCGGATCGTGTAGGTGCACGGCGAGCGAGAGGCTGAGGCTGCTGACATAAGGGAAGGGGTGTCCAGGGTCAATTGCGAGCGGTGTGAGCACTGGAAAGATCTCTTGCTTGAAGCGCGCTGTCAGTAGATCTTGCGTCGCACGATCAATCTCCTCCCAGTGAACCAAGGAGAGACCGACGGTGGAAAGTTCGGTCGTGAGTTCGCGCCATGCGCCTTGAGCCGCCAGCATTAGGAGTGCTGCGGCCTCACGAATCGCGCGCATCTGTTCGGCAGGGGAGCGGCCGTCTGCGCTGGCAGCCTGCACGCCAGCGTCAATCTGTTCGCGAATACCGGAGACCCGGACTCCAAAGAACTCGTCAATGTTTGAGGAGACGATGCCGAGGAACTTGAAGCGATCCAAGAGCGGGGTGCGCGAGTCACGTGCCTCATGGAGAACGCGGGCGTTGAAGGCGAGGGCGGAGAGCTCGCGACTGACGACGAGGCGGCGATTGAGCTCGTGCGTCTCAGCCATGCGGAGCGCTGATACAGGCTGCACACGCGCAGTTGGTACGCAGCAGTGACCACGTGTAGTAGCCAGTTCGGTGTCCGTCGGCCCAGAAGATACAGAGCGCGTAGCTTCCAACGAGCTCACCACCGGTGAAGGTGGTCTGCTGCTCCGAGAGTGACGGATTGGCATCGAGCCAGCCAGGGAGTCCAGCCTCGCCGCGACAGTACGCGCACGGGCAGAGCCAACGGAGTGCCACCGCGTCGAATTGACTCTGGTGGCCATCCGCCCAGTCCAGTTCTACCCGCTGCCCTTCGCGGATGATTCGAATGGCGCTTGGGCTCGGTTCGCTCTGCATCCCCTGAGTCTACGGGTGCTTCGTAAACGTCCCGTACGAGGCGGCTACCATAGAGGGGATGGCAAATCCACGATCAACCTCCAACTCGCCTCGCAGCCTGCTGCGGAGGAGCGCGCCGCTTCTAGCCGCAAGCGTGCTTCTCGCGCTCCTGGCGCTGCTGCCGAGCCCGTGGTCCCTCCCCACGAACCCAGGGGCGTCCACGCTGGTGCGCGCCACGCTACTCACCACACCGACTGACTCCGTTGGTGGGGTCTCTGGGAGCGTTGAGGTCCAGATCCTGGACGGCGCCGCAGTTGGTGAGCAGACCAGTGCAGAGGTCGAACAGGGAGAGGCGATCGCTGGCTCCATCCCCTTTCGCGCGGGTGACGAAGTTCTCCTCGTTGAGCTGCCAGATGAGGCAGGGGGCGTGACGTACGCCGTCGCAGATCGTTCACGCGGAGGCGCACTGGTGCTGCTTGGTGTCGCCTTTGCTGCGCTGGTGATCGTCGTCGCAGGTTCCCGTGGGGCGCGTGCCCTGATCGCGCTGCTTGCCGCAACGATCCTGATCATTCGCTTCGGGCTCCCTGCAATTCTTTCGGGCGCGTCGCCCGTACTTGTTGCGGGTGGAACCGCGCTTGCTGTTGGCACCCTCACGACGCTCATCAGTGAAGGCTTCTCGCGTCGATCTACCGCGGCCATCCTTGGCATCTCAGCGAGCTTGGTCGTCGTTGGCCTGCTCTCGCTTCTCTTTGATCAACTCCTCGCGTTTACTCCGTTCGCAGGCGACGCAGATCTCCTGAATCTTCTCCCGCTCCTCGGAGCCAACGTGGACCTGCGAGGCATTGGCCTCGCCGCTGCGCTCATTGGGACGATGGGGATCATTGATGATGTTGCGGCCACGCAGGTTGCCGCCGTTGATGAGTTGCGACAGGGGGCGCGTCGAGAGTCAGATCTGGTGATCGCAACGCGCGCACTCAGTATTGGTCGCGCGCATATTGCGGCGGTAATCAATACGCTCCCGCTGGCGTACTTTGCCGCAGCGCTCCCGCTCGTCGTCTCCACGCTGATCGCGCCGGGTGATCTACTCACACGAATTAGCAGCGAATCAGTCGCCGTTGAGATCGTCCGATCACTCGTGGGGACAACTGGTGTGTTGCTTGTGATGCCACTCAGCACCGCGGCGGCGCTCCTGGTAGGGGTGGGCGAAGAGTAGCTACGCCTCGCGTGCAGCGAGCCAGCGCTCGGCATCAAGCGCCGCGCGACAGCCGTCACCAGCAGCAGTGACCGCCTGGCGATACCGATGATCGTGAACATCCCCTGCAACGAAGACACCGTCAATTGCGGACGCCGATGAGTGCTCCTTCACCTGTAGATAGCCGGCCGCGTCAACAGGGAGCGCGCCGCCAAGGAGTTCGGTGTTCGGCTTATGCCCAATCGCAACAAAGAGACCGCCGACGGCGAGCTGCTCGGTGGCACCGCTCACTGTGTCTTTAAGGACCAACGCCTCTGTCTTCTTTTCGCCAAGCACCTCAATCACTTCGCGGTTGAAATGAATCTGGATCTTCTCGTGCGCTAGGGCGCGTGCAACCATGATCTTGCTCCCGCGGAATTCATCACGGCGCACGAGGAGGTGCACCTTGGTGGCGAAGCGCGTCAGGAAGAGCGCCTCTTCAAGTGCGGTGTCGCCACCACCAACGACTGCCACCTCTTCCCCCTTGAAGAAGAAGCCGTCACAGGTGGCACATGAGCTCACACCGCGTCCGCGAAGGCGTGTTTCGGACTCTAGCCCGAGCCAGATTGCGGATGCGCCGGTGGCAACGATCACGGCATCCGCGGTGAACTCACGCCCTGCGCTCCAAACGCGGAACGGCTGCTTGGAGAGATCGACGCGGTCAACATCTTGGTCGACAACTGCGGTGCCGAATCGCTCCGCCTGTGCGCGCATCTTCGCCATCAGGTCTGGTCCATCAATCCCGTCTGGGAAGCCGGGGAAGTTCTCCACCTCACTGGTGAGCATCAGCTGGCCGCCCGGCGCGTATCCGGCGAGCAGGGTTGGCTCCAACTGCGCGCGTGCCGCATAGATTGCAGCGGTGAGGCCGGCAGGGCCAGAGCCAAGGATGATGACGTGTTCGTGAGCCATGGGGCATCCAGAGTGAGGG
>DMUR01000089.1:4241-5116 GCA_003476885.1 Chloroflexota bacterium | reverse complement strand
CGAGCGGCGCAATCTTCAGTCGCCTGAGCGTCGATGCGGCGGTGCGTTCATCCGTTGATGAACTGCGACGCCTCGCCTGGGAGGTGGCGGAGCCGGTGAAGCGTGACGGCCGTTTTGAGATCAACGCGGTTCGCGACGAGGGGGCATGCGCCGTTACGGTGAGCGTGGAGGCACTCGGCTCACGAACTTCGCTCGTCGTTTATCTTAGTGAAGGTTGTCCAGCACCTTAGCAACGCCCCGCACAATAGTAAGCACGGCCGCAAGATTGGAGGAAGAGAATGCCACCAAAGCTAAAGCGCAACGAGATCCTAATGCCACTACTCCTTGTTGGCGGCCTCACCATCCTGATCATCCTCGTCGTTGCGACCCAGGTGCTCGCAAAGTAGCGAACCTACACGCGTGCACCCGCGCGCCTGCTGTGCGTTGACGAAGCTCTAGCGACGACCGCCGCCCTTTCCTCGACCTGATCCTTCTCGGCGCTGGTCACGGCCGCTTGGTCGTGGTGACATTGCGCGAAGGAATCGTCCGTACCATCCAGCAAATGCGCCCGCAAAGATTCCTGAAACGGCGACACCGTAGAGGTCACCTGCAAGCGCACCGAGGTTGCTGATGTTTGCAACGTTGTTGCTAAGGAATGCACCAACCGGATTCCCTTCAGGAAGCCCAGAGAGATCTGCGGCGCTCCCAACGACGAGAGAGCCGAAATACGTGAGCACTCCGAAGATTCCGCCGAGCATCCATGAGCCGCGACGCGTCAGCATCCCTCCCATGAACGCCACAACAAAGGCTGGCGGGAGGAGGACAGTCTGAACGGCGAGCTGGACAAGGTTTGAGTTGATGGTGTCTGGCTGGACACTCAACACAATGGTGGCCAC
>DMUR01000089.1:3041-4209 GCA_003476885.1 Chloroflexota bacterium | reverse complement strand
ATCAACGGGACAAAGAAGGCGCGCGTGCGCAGGATTGCAGGGAGTGCGCGAAGGTCGTCCTTGAACGGGATGCGTCCAAAGGATCCGCGGAACGCAGCACGGAACCCGATCCCTGTCTCAGCGCGTGGCTGAGACGCGTTCGAGGTAACCGTTAGATCCACCACTGGCTCCGTGGCGAGTGGCTGGTCTCCCGCCGCCTCTCGCTCGCGTGCCGCAATGCGACCGCGGCGTCGGGCTTCAGCTCGTTCGTTTGCGTGTCGTGAACTCATGGCTCCTCCTTCATGCTCCCCCTCAATCCTAGACGCTCTCCCCCGTCAGTACGGCAGCGGTACAAGGCTGTCGAGATACTCATCGCCTGAATCCGCCCAACTCAAGGGGGCGCGATGCGTAAGGCCGCACTTTTCTCCACACTTCTCATCACCCTGCTGGCAAACCAGCTCGCACATCCAGAACCGGTCCGCGGTGAGGAGCGAGCCTCACTTCTCCTCAGTGAAGTGCTCACTGGTGGAACCACCGCGGTTGACGAGTACGTTCGCATTGAGGCGAGCGGTGGGCTTCCCGTTGAGCTGCGTGACGCTGAGTTGGTCTACATCAGCGCGAGCGGCCTCACAACGAGGCGCTTGGTAAACCTGACGACAGCGGGGAGTCTTGCGCCTGGAGACTCACTGCTGCTCGCGCACGCACTTGGATCGTTTGCCTCCTCCGCGCAGCTGACATGGAGCGATGGCATTGCAAGTAGCGGTGGAGTCCTTCAGCTCCGCCGCGTTGGTGCGCCTGCGGAGATCCTTGATGCGGTGGCGTGGGGGAGTGCTGCACTTAACGCTGGTGGAGAGGGGCTCCCAGCGCCCGCACCGCCGGCTGGGACTCCACTGCGAAGAGTGCGTAGTGCGAGCGGTGCGCTCGTGGACACGAACATGAACAGTGCAGACTTCGCACACGAAGTTCCGCCGAGCCCCACGCCGTCACCAACTCCATCACCCACATCAAGCGCATCGCCGTCGCCGTCCAGCACACCAGCCCCGGTGGCACTCAACGTCAATGAAGCGCGCACCGCACTCGTGGGCACACAGATTCGAGTTCGTGGAGTGATCACCGCACTCCCTGGTGAGTTGGCAGAGCCGCTCCTTGCAGCGCTCAGCGATCCAACGGAGGGAACAGGCCTATTCGT
>DMUR01000089.1:0-2945 GCA_003476885.1 Chloroflexota bacterium | reverse complement strand
ACGCTGCGGCGCCAAGCGCTGACACTCATCGCCGCTAAGGCGCCGCTCCTTGTTGGAAACGTTGGAGTTCCACTCGCCCTCACGGTGCAGCGACCCGCGCCGGGGGTCTGGGCGTGGGAGACGTGGGAGGGGCGGCGCATTCGCGTCGAGGGAGTGCTCGCGGGAAGCCCCACCTCGCTCGCAAACGGGGCGATCAGCCTCAGGGTTCGTCTCGGTTCGGGAGAGGAGCTACCCGCAGCGGCGAGCAGCAGCGTGGCGTCAACCCTCTCCACGGCGCTGCAAGGGGCAGGCCGGCGAATCCGCGCAGAGGGCCTGATCCACCAACGCGGCTCTGTTGGAGGTGGGGGGTATCGCCTCTGGCTCGACCCCGTGATCGGGCTGACCGCAGCACCGCAACCGCCAGTAGACGGAGGAGCTGCAGGGGGTGCTGGAGGGGTCACGGCACCAGCCGTGCCAGATCCGCTTCCACTGGGCGCGCCCACGATTGCAGTCCCAGAGGGGGCAGGTCGAGGCTGGCTCAGGGAGATTGTTACATCCCTGCGGGTGGAGACAGGGCGGCTGGAGCTCTGGCGTGAGGGGGTGATCAGGCTGGTCGTGCTCCCGTCGTGCGGGGAGCCTGTTGACCACGAGGGGGAGGCTCCCTATCCTGAACCTCGGTGATTGCTCGTGGGGGCCTTCGGGTCGGATCGGGCGCTCCGCGGTCGGCATGTTGCCGGACGCGCTCTATGCCCCGAGTGGGGTTGTAGTGGACCGCGCGGAGGATGCGCGACCCAAGGGAGGTTCAAAACATGCCTGAGGTGTATTGCGTCAAGTGCAAGGCCAAGCGAGAGGCCATCGACACGAAGAAGGTCACGATGAAGAACGGCAAGCCAGCGCTCTCCGGCATCTGCCAGAAGTGCGGCACGAAGGTCTTCAAGATCGGTGGCTGATTTTCAGCTCGCGCTCGCGTAACTGCGAACGCTAAGCGGCCCAACGGCCCTCGACCGGGAGACCGGGCGGGGGCCGTGCCGCTTCACACAGCGATTTATCCACAACGCAACCGAAGAGTTATCCACAACGGGGTGCGCGCGTAGCGCTTCACCGAGCAGCGAATGAACGGAGAGCTCACTGATGCAGCCACCCGCTGATGCAACGGTGCTCGCACTTGACCTTGGCGGCACACAGGTGCGCGCCGCACTCGTGCGTGCAGACGGAACGCGACTCGGTCGTGCTGCGGCGCCAACACCAGTGGCTGATGGACCTGCAGCCGTCGTGGCTGCGTGTATCGCCACGCTGCAGCTCGCACGCGAGAACGCCACACGTGAAGATGCCGCCGCCGTCTCACGCCTTGTTGGTATTGGGATCAGCGCACCAGGACCACTCAACCCGTGGACCGGTATTGCGGTGGAGCCAGCGAATCTTGGCCCTCGCTTTCCAGGCACCGATCTTGCGGGGCCGATCGGCGCCGCACTCGGGCTCCCCGTCTTCCTTGAGCACGACACGAAGGTGGCGATCCTCGGCGAGCGTGCGTTTGGCGCGGGGAGCGGCATTGACGATCTGATGTATCTCACGATCAGCACTGGCTTCGGCGCTGCGGCGCTGAGTGGTGGTCACCTACTGACGGGGCCAGACGATACGGCGCTCGAGCTTGGGCATGTGCCGATTTCGCTCGACGGTCCACGCTGCAGCTGCGGCGGCACGGGGCACCTTGAGGCGCACGCGTCAGGTTGGGCGCTCGCTGCGGCAGGAGCCACCGCCGCCATGAGCGGCGCGAGCCCGTGGCTTGCCAACTGGGAGTCAACACATTCAGGCGAGGCGATCAGCGCGAAGACGGTCGCGGAGGCGGCCGCGGCGGGGGATGCCGTCGCTGATGAGATTCTTGAGCGCGCCCTGCTCGCCGTAGGGCGAGCGGTCGCCGGCTACGTCAACACCTTCAATCCGGTGCGGATCATCATCGGCGGTTCGCTCGCTGAGGCGCACTGGGATCGCCTTGCCAAACGGATCAGCCACGAGATCGGCGAGAATGCCTTCAAGGTCCCTGGGCGGCGCGTCAGCATCAAGCCGGCGCAGCTCGGCGGGGACGTCAGCCTCGCGGGGTGTCATCCTGTCGTGGTTGGTCGGCTTGGCAACCCAGCCTGGGAGCGCGCGGTTGCGATCAATAAGGCAGCGAAGTAAGTGAGGTCGTAAGTGACGATTCGCGTGGGGATCAACGGTTTCGGTCGCATCGGGCGACAGAGCTTGAAGGCGATCCTTGAGCGCGCCCCTGAGGTTGAGGTGGTGGCGGTCAACGACCTTGTTGATCCTGAGATGAACGCGCTCCTCTTCAAGCACGACTCTACCTACGGCATTTTCCCGGGCACGGTTGTTGCCGAGGGTGACGAACTTGTCATCAACGGGAAGCGGATCAAGGTCCTCGCCGCAAAGGATCCCGCTGAACTTCCATGGGGAGCGATGGGCGTGGACATCGTTGTTGAATCCACTGGCATCTTCACGGATGCAACGAAGGCTGCGGCGCATCGCACCGCCGGCGCAAAGAAGGTGATCATCAGCGCGCCAGCAAAGAACGAGGATGTGACGATTGTTCTCGGCGTCAATGACGATCGCTACGATCCGCTGAAGCATCACATCATCTCCAACGCCAGCTGCACCACGAATTGCCTCGCCCCCGCGGCGAAGGTGGTGATGGACGCGTTCGGCATTCGCCGTGGCCTGATGACGACAATGCATAGCTACACCAACGATCAGCGCATCCTTGATGTTGCGCACAAGGATCCGCGCCGGGCTCGTGCCGCAGGACAGAACATGATTCCAACCACCACTGGTGCCGCTACGGCCCTCGCACTCGTCATCCCAGAGTTGAAAGGGAAGTTTGACGGATACAGCGTGCGCGTCCCAACACCAACGGTGAGCCTGATCGACTTCACCGCTGAGCTGGAGCGACCGGCAACGATCGAGCAGATCAATGA
>DMUR01000055.1 GCA_003476885.1 Chloroflexota bacterium | reverse complement strand
AGCCGCATGAACATTGGCCAGCTGCTTGAGACGCACCTCGGTTGGGCGCTTGCAAAGCAGGGCCTGAAGGGTGCCACGCCAGTCTTTGACGGCGCGACCGAAGAGAAGATCATCGCCGAACTTGAAGCGGCCGGCCTCCCAGCCGACGGCAAGATCACGCTGCGCGACGGGAAGAGCGGCAAGGAGTTCGACCGACCGATCACCGTTGGCGTGACCTACATGTTGAAGCTGCACCACTTGGTAGAGGACAAGATCCACGCGCGCTCAACCGGGCCATACAGCCTCATCACCCAGCAGCCGCTCGGTGGAAAGGCACAGTTCGGCGGACAGCGATTCGGCGAGATGGAAGTCTGGGCGTTGCAGGCGTACGGCGCCGCAAACATTCTCCAGGAGATCCTCACCGTCAAGTCAGACGACGTGGTTGGACGCGTGCAGGCGTACGAGGCGATCGTCAAGGGCGAGCGCATCCAGGCGCCAGGCGTGCCGGAGTCGTTCAAGGTGCTCGTCAAGGAGCTCCAGAGCCTCGGCATCAACGTGGAGATCCTCAACGCCGAGGACGAGCAGATCGAGCTCCTCGAGGATCCAGGTGGATATGCAACGCCAAACCTTGGCATCAATTTGTCGGGCTTTGAGTCCGGCGCAGATTTCTAAGTAGCGGAACACAGGAAAGGAGCGAGCAATGTTGGAAGTCAACAATTTTGACGCGATCCGTGTTGCGCTAGCGAGCCCTGAGCAGATCCGTGGCTGGTCAAAGGGCGAGGTCACCAAGCCTGAGACGATCAACTACCGCACGCTGAAGCCAGAGAAGGACGGCCTCTTCGACGAGCGCATCTTCGGGCCAACGCGCGACTGGGAGTGCTACTGCGGAAAGTACAAGCGCATCCGCTACAAGGGGATCATCTGCGACAAGTGTGGCGTTGAGGTCACACGATCCAAGGTCCGCCGTGAGCGCATGGGCCACATCCAGTTGGCGAGCCCGGTCTCGCACATCTGGTACTTCAAGGGGACGCCGAGCCGCCTCGCGACGCTGCTCGAGATCTCACCGCGCAACCTGGAGAAGGTCCTCTACTTCGCGCAGTACATCGTCACGAGTGTTGACGAAGCGGCACGCAAGGAGGCCCTCAAGGGTCTCGATGACGAGCTCGCAGGACGTGGCGGCGGCGCCACTGCAGAGGAAGAGAGCGAGATCAATGCGCGCCTGAAGCGACAACTTACTGAGTTGGATCGCGAGATTCGCGCACGACTCGAGCAGGTGGAGTCAGACCGCGCCGAGAAGGCCCAGGGGATGGGTGAAGCGGCGCAGGTGACGGAGAAGGCAATCAACGACCTCGGCGAAGCGGCGGCCGACGGCGCCATCATCTTTGAGCCAACTTCTGAAGTCATCGTTGCCGACCGAGCGCTCGGAGGCAAGGAGGCGAAGGCCCGACTGCGCGCCGTCCTCACCCAGGCCTCACTCGACGCAGAAGAGGCCTTCACGAATCAGAAGGAGCAGATCAATAAGGAGGGCGAGCAGAAGCGCGCCGACCTGAAGGCGCTCGCCGAAGGCGAGATTGCTGGGCTCCGCGCGAACGCGAAGACCTCGGCGCAGAGCCGCAAGGAAGAGATCGCCAAGGAGAAGAAGGCGCTGCTCAGCCTGAAGCCTTATCAACTCCTTCCTGAAATTGGCCGCGACGACGAACTCGACAGCTTCCGTACGCTTGACGCGAAGTTCGGCAGCGAGCGCCCACGCGGTGCACGCATCTTCCGCGCTGGCATGGGCGCTGAAGCGGTTCGCGAACTGATTGAGCAGATCGACCTGGACAAGGAGTCGAAGGAGCTCGCCGTTGAGGTGCGCAACACCGCCGGCATGCGCCGCAAGAAGGCGATCAAGCGCCTCCGTCTGATTGAGGCGTTCCGCCGATCCGGCGCGCGCCCTGAGTGGATGATCCTCTCCGTCCTCCCAGTGATCCCACCAGACCTGCGCCCAATGGTGCAGCTCGACGGTGGACGCTTCGCCACGTCGGACCTCAATGACCTGTATCGACGCGTCATCAACCGCAACAACCGCCTCAAGCGCCTCATCGAACTTGGCGCGCCAGAGATCATCGTGCGCAACGAGAAGCGCATGCTCCAGGAGGCGGTGGACGCCCTCATTGATAACGGCCGACGTGGACGTGCCATCTCCGGCACCGGCAACCACCGCCTGAAGTCGCTCAGCGACATGCTCAAGGGGAAGCAGGGTCGCTTCCGCCAAAACCTGCTCGGCAAGCGCGTTGACTACTCCGGACGCTCCGTGATCGTGGTTGGCCCAGAGCTCAAGCTGCACGAGTGCGGTATCCCGAAGAAGATGGCGCTTGAACTCTTTAAGCCATTCGTGATGCGACAACTCGTTGAGTTGGGCCACGCGCACAACATCAAGAGCGCGAAGCGCCTCACCGAGCGCGCAACGGACGCCGTATGGGATGTGCTCGCCGACGTGATCCAGGATCACCCGGTTCTGCTCAACCGCGCGCCAACCCTGC
>DMUR01000103.1:9915-10263 GCA_003476885.1 Chloroflexota bacterium | reverse complement strand
ACGCGTGTTGGCTTGCGCCTGCTCGGTCAATGGGAAGAGGGGGAGTGGGTTGCGCTAGAGTGGACGCATGACTGATTGTCTCTTCTGCCGCATCATCGCCGGTGAGCTACCAAGCAAGCAGCGTCACTCGTCCGACCTCGTGATCGCCATTGAAGACATTGCGCCGCAGGCACCGCTGCACCTGTTGATCCTGCCGCGTGAACACATCGGCTCCGCAGCAGATCTTCGCGACACACCCGCACACGCGGCGCTCCTTGCGCGCATGCACGCCGTTGCGGCGGAACTTGCCAACGAGGCGGGATATGGAGATCGCGGCTGGCGTCTGGTGAGCAACGTTGGCGTTGAGGG
>DMUR01000103.1:4519-9742 GCA_003476885.1 Chloroflexota bacterium | reverse complement strand
TTCGCACTCTTCACGTGGCTCTCTGGCGGTCCACCGCCGCCTGAGCCACAAGGGCCGCCCGCATCCGCTGCGCCAACACCGCGTAGCTCCGCAGAGACGGCGCAGGCGACCGAGTTCTTGAGCGCCGCCATTCGCTCAGCTGGACTCGGCGTGATCACCGGCGGCGCCGACGTGCGTCCGCCACTTCCACCCCAGTACAACGATCTGCCGCGAGTGGTGGTACGTGGCGCATCGGCGAACGATCCGCTCGGGATCCCGCTTCTCGCCGTTGTCTTCCCAGACGCCACATCCGCGGCGACCGCCGCCCCCGAAATTGCCGCCTACCTCGTGCTCCCCACCACGCTCGTCCTGGTCCCCCCAGACGCCACCTTCACCCTGCGCCGGAGCGGCAGCCTGCTGATCATCTTCCAGCGCACCCCCTCCGCAGACCCTGACCCATCTGCGGCGGAGTCCCTCCTCACGGTGCTCTCCACGCTCGGGGAGGAGATCCCGCTCCCTCGTTGAGTCGGCACCTCGCTGAATCGGCTATCCTCCTCATCCCAATAGGAGGTAGTTCAGTGGCAGAAGTTCGCATCGGTGATAACGAGTCCTTTGAGGCTGCGTTGCGCCGATTCAATAAGAAGGTCCAGCAGGCCGGCATCCTTGCCGAGTCTCGTCGACGTGAAGCGTTTGAAAACGCCGCGGAGAAGAAGAAGCGCAAGGACGCAAAGAAGAAGAAGCCGTCAGGCCCTCGCGGGATCTGATCCCTCGCGCGCCCCGTGGCGGCGCGAGCCGTCGGAGAGGAGCAGCGCATGTCGCTTCGTGAACAACTAAGAGCCGATATGGCCGCTTCAATGCGGTCGGGCGAGACGCTGCGCCGCGACACACTCCGCATGGCGCTCTCTGCACTCTCACTCGTGGAGAAGGAGCAGAAGCACGACGCCACCGATGAGGAGACCCTCACCGTTCTCGTGAAGGCGGTGAAGACACGCCGCGAATCTGTTGACGCATATGTGGCAGCGAATCGGCCCGATCTTGCCGCCGCCGAAGAGGCGGAGATTGCGATCCTCGCCGTCTACCTCCCAGAGCAGCTCACCGACGCAGATGTTGATGCGCTCGTGAAGCAGGCGATCGCCGAGACTGGCGCGTCATCTGCCAAAGAGATGGGGAAGGTGATGGGTTGGCTCGCCCCGAAGACGAAGGGTCGCGTGGACGGCAAGGTTCTCTCCGGGAAGGTCACCGCGGCGCTCGCAGCACTCGGATGAGTCGCGACGCAGGCCCGCGCGCCCGCGTCACTCGGCAGCGTCGAGGCGGAGTCAGTATCACATCAACCGAACTCGCAGCACTCGTTGTGCGCGCACTGCGCACATCTGACGCGCCCCCTTATGGCGAAGTGGCACTCACCCTTGTGGATGATGCGACGATTGCAACGCTGAACAAAACGCACATGGGGAAACGTGGTCCGACGGATGTGCTCAGCTTTCCACTCCTTGATCCGCATGAATACCCAGCACGCCCTGGCGTCCGGCGGGCGGCCCGCCCGCGCCGTCGCGCGGTTCGCTCGCCGAAAACGGGGGCGAGTGTGCCGCTCGGCGACATTGTGATCAGTGTGGATCGGGCGATTGAGCAGGCGCGCGAAGGTCGCGGGGGGACGGACGGAGAGACCCAACACTCCGTTGCCGATGAGGTGCGCCTCCTCGCCGTCCACGGCGCCCTTCACCTCTGCGGCTGGGATCATGCAACGGCAACGTCGCAGGCTGCGATGTGGCGTGAGCAGGAACGCATCCTTCGCGCGCATACTGCAGCCATGAAGCGCGCTGCGGCCGCAAAGAAGTGAGCAAGGAGAAGACGTGAGCGTAGATCGTCGCATCGTGGTGGGGCTCGGCAACCCGGGCGAGAAGTACCGCTTCACCAGGCACAACATTGCCTGGCTCATCCTTGATGCGTTCGCGGATCGCGTGAAGTGGAAGGGGGGCGGCAAGGAGCGTGACGCCTCAGCGGTGCACGCGGGGCGTGTGCTCGGCCTTGACCTGGTGATGGCTAAGCCAATGACGTACATGAACGATTCAGGGATCGCCGTGCGGAAACTCCTCGCAACGGAGCGCGTCTCTGTCAACCAGCTCCTGGTGGTAGTGGACGACTTCAGCATCCCGTTCGGCTCGCTGCGATTCCGCGAGCGCGGGAGTGATGGTGGACATAACGGACTCGCCTCCATTGAGGCGGAACTTGGGAGTGATCAGTATCCACGCCTTCGTGTCGGCATCGGCGATCCGCGTGAGAGCGGCACCGCACAACAGCACGTGCTGAGCGAGTTCAGCGCAGCGGAGCGGTTGCGACTCCCTGAGATCAACGCGGCGGCGGGTGAGGCGATCGAAACCTGGGCACGCTCCGGTCTCAACAAGGCGGCGACCGCGTTCAACAACTGGAAGCTCCCTGAGCCCGAGAGCGGGAGTGCCGCCGACCCTGCGAACCTGCCGGGTGCGGGCGAGGTGGGTGGTCCGGCGGGGAGTGACGGAATTCGCAAGACGGCGCACGGTTGGCGCAAGCCACTCGGTGAGGGCGACCGAAGCGACTCCGAGCGGTGAGCGGTTCGCGCGTTGCGCTCGCTGCGCTCCTTGCGCGCCTGCACGCAAGTTCGCAGTTCGCTGAACTCCAGCAGCGACTCCGTCGCGATCACGCCGCATCGCTGATCCATGTTCCGCACGCGGCAAAAGGTGTGCTCGGTGCTGCGCTTGCGCGTGATGCGCGGCTGGTCTGGATCGCGCGCAACCCTGAAGTAGCAGAGCGAGTCGCTGATTCGCTGCGCGCATGGAGCGCAGATCCTGATCGCATCACGCTGCTTGAGCCGCGCAGCTCACTCCCATATGAGCGCGGCGAACTTGTGGTGGATGAGTCGGCCGGACGTGTTGCTGCACTCGCCGCATGGGGGAGTGGCGAGTCACGCATCCTCGTCACCTCACTCCTCGCGGCGCTCCAGAACAGCGCCGACCCGACCGCACTTGTGGAGGGGAGCCTCCCCCTCCTCCCGGGCACGCGCATGTCACTCGATGAGGCAACGGAGCGTGTGGCGGCACTTGGCTACGAGCGCGTTCCGTTGGTGGGCGGGCGAGGCGAGTACGCGCGCCGTGGCGGAATCCTTGACTGCTTCCCTGCAGGCGCGCAGGCGCCGATGCGTGTGGAGTGGTTCGGCGATGAGATTGAGAGCATCCGCAGTATTGATCCCGCCACACAACGGAGTGGTGCTCCGCTGACGCGCGCCCTCCTCCTGCCAGCGAGTGAGTTCCCGCTGACCGCAGCGGTCGTGTTGAAGGCGAAGCGCGCAGCGGAGGTGATCGCAGCAAAAGATGACGTGGAGCTTTCGCCCGCGCTGCGCGCGGACCTTGCGCGGTGGGAGGCCTCGTCAACTCCAGAGCGCGGCGACGGCCTTGAGATCTGGTCGCCACTCATTGCGCCATCACGCCCACTTGATCAGTTCAACGGCGCACTCGTGATCCTTGATGAGCCGAGCGAACTGATCAGTAGTGCGGAGTCACTCGCGCGCCAGAGCGCCGAGCGATTCGATGTGCTGAAAACAACACGCATCCTGCCACCGTCATGGCCCGCGCCAATCCCGCCTCCTGCGGTGAGCCTCAAGCTGCTCAGCAGCCTCGGTGCGGAGCGCCTCGAACTGACGTGGAGTTCCGAAGCCGGACGACTCACCAAGAGTGAGCCGAGCGATTCGTTCGGTTGGCATGATCCGCTGATGCCCGCCGGTCGCACGCGGGAGCTTGCCGAGGGACTTGAGAGTTGGCGACGCGACGGGGCGCGGGTGGTGATCGTCTCAGAACAGGCGGGGAGACTTTCGGAGCTCTTGGCAGAGGCGGGCGCCGCAACGCCCGTGAGCGATGCGCTCCCCAGCGATCCGAAGCCGAAGAGCATCACGCTGCTGCACGGCGGACTTGATGGTGGCTTCCAGGGCGGTGTGGATGCGCTGACGATCATCACAGATCGTGAACTCTTCGGCGCAACGCGCGTTCGTCGCGCCGCGGTGCACCGCCGCGGCATTACACGCGAAGCGGCCGAGCGTCTCACCCCTGGCGATCTGCTCGTGCACATTGATCACGGACTCGGACGCTTCTTGCGCATGACTCGACGCGGCGGCGAAGGTGATGAGCGCGACTACCTTGAGATTGAGTACGGCGGCGGTGATCGCGTCTTCGTGCCAACAGAACAGTTAGCGCGAATCGCGCGCTATACAGGCGCTGAAGACCCGGCACTCAGCCGCCTCGGTGGTGGTGAGTGGCGCCGCGCCAAGGAGCGCGCGCAGCGAGCCGCCGATGATCTCGCTGACGAACTGTTGCGCATCTATGCGGCGCGTGAACTCGCCCACCGCCCACCGATTGACGGCGAATCGCCGTGGCTGATTGAGTTCGAGGCGGCCTTCCCGTTCAGGGAGACGCCCGATCAACTCACGGCGATTGAGGCGACGAAGGCGGATCTTGCCAAGGGGCGACCGATGGATCGCGTCATTGTGGGCGACGTCGGCTACGGGAAGACGGAGGTGGCGCTGCGCGCTGCGTTCGCCGCGCTTGAGGCGGGGCGTCAGGTGGCACTCCTTGTCCCCACCACCATCCTCGCGCTCCAACACATTGAAACCTTCCGTCGTCGACTCGCCGCGTATCCATTTAGGTTGGAGCTCCTTTCGCGCAGCATCAGCACAGCAAAGCAGGGAGAGGTTGTCGCTGGACTCAATGACGGGAGTGTTGACCTTGTGGTCGCCACCCACCGGCTCCTCTCAAAGGACGTCTCCTTCAGCCGACTCGGCCTGCTGATCGTGGATGAGGAGCACCGCTTCGGTGTTGTGGCGAAGGAGCGTCTCAAGTCCATCCGCGCCGAACTTGATGTGATGACCCTCACCGCCACGCCGATCCCGCGCACCCTGAACCTCGCCCTCTCCGGGATTCGTGACCTCTCCACCATTGAGACGCCACCTGAGGATCGGCACCCCGTTGCCACGCGTGTGGCGGAGGCGAGTCTTGAGCTGGTGCGTGACGCACTGGCGCGTGAGTTAGAGCGCGGCGGACAGTCGTACTACGTCCACAACCGCGTCGAGTCCATTGAGGCGGCGGCGGAACAGTTGCGCGGCCTCCTGCCCGATGCGCGCATTGTCGTTGGACATGGGCAGATGGAGAGTCGCGCCCTAGAACGCGTCATGGGTGCGTTTGTGCGCGGCGAGACGGACATCCTCGTCTGCACCACCATCAT
>DMUR01000103.1:444-4453 GCA_003476885.1 Chloroflexota bacterium | reverse complement strand
CGCGGACGAGTGGGGAGGAGCAGCCGCCGCGCCTGGTGCTATCTCCTCTATCGACAAGAGGAGTCGCTCAGCGACGTGGCGCGCAAGCGGCTGAAGGCAATCTTCGATGCGGCTCACCTCGGTGCTGGATTCCAGTTGGCGCTCGCCGACCTTGAGATTCGTGGCGCAGGCGATCTGCTCGGCGGTGAACAGTCGGGGCACATTGCTGCGGTTGGGTTTGATCTCTACGCACAACTGCTCGCCGAATCGGTTGAGGTGAAGCGCGCAGAGCGCGAAGGGCGCGCGCCGATTCGTAAACGCGGCACCGCGATCTTGGACCTCCCGGTCACCGCGCACCTGCCGAGCAGTTACGTGGAGGATGAAGGGCAGCGACTCGATCTCTATCGACGTCTCGGTGCGGCGCAGAGTGCCGCCTCCATTCGCGCGATTGCCGATGAGATGCGCGATCGCTTTGGCGAAGCGCCCGAACCAGCGCAGCGCCTCCTTGAAGTGGCGCAACTTCGTGCCGACGCGAGCGATGCAGGGCTTGCCTCCATCCTTCGGGATGAGGGTCGCCTCGTGATTCGATTTGCGGACCTCCCGCGAGGGGTTGCCGAACGCGTCCTCGCGGATCGCCCACGCGGCGAGCTCACCTTCCAGCAGGGGGGACTCCGCTCCAGCACCCCAGCGAGCCCAGAGCGGATCTGGCGCATCGCCGTGGAGATTGTGGGGCTGCTCGCCGCAGAGGGACGAAGGCTGGAGGCGGCCGCCGCGTCCACCGCCCCGCTCGCGTAAACTTCCGCAGGTGAACCCAGAACAGCTCGCATCGAAGGTCCGCACGATCCCTGACTTTCCGAAGCCAGGGATCATCTTCCGCGACATCACCACACTCCTTCAAGATGCTGAGGCGTTCAACGCTGCAATTGAGGCAATGCTTGTCCCGATCCGCGCGCAGAAGCCGGGCGTCATTGTTGGGATCGAGTCGCGCGGATTTATCTTCGGCGCACCGATTGCCCACGCGCTCGGACTCGGCTTCGTCCCTGTGCGCAAGCTCGGCAAGCTCCCAGGCGAGACGATCACTGTGGAGTACGAACTTGAATACGGGAAGAATGTCTTGGAGCTGCATCGCGATGCGCTCACCCCTGGACAGCGCGTGGTGATTGTTGACGACGTGCTCGCCACGGGCGGCACCGTTGCTGGCACGATCCGACTGGTCGAACAGCTCGGCGCGACAGTCGTTGGGATTAGCTTCCTTGCTGAGCTCCCGGCTCTCGGTGGACGCTCGCGTCTCCCCGAGGGGATCGTCTCGGCGATCATCCCCTTCTAACGGCGATGGGCGACACGCCCGCAAAGGAGCAGCCGAGTTCAGGTCAGCCCTCCGCGCGTCGTGACTTCTTGCGACAGATCGCCAAGGATGGCGTGAAGTCGGCCACCTCACTCTTGGGCGTTGTTGGTGCGATTCGCCATGAAGCGGGTGCTCTTGCAGACGAACTCCGAACCGTTGATCCACTCAGCGAACGAATCGCCGACGCACCGCAGCCGACACGTCGGTCTGCTGAAGCGGCGCTCGACCTCCCCGTTGACGCTGGGCTCACGCCGGCTGGCGCAACCCCTCCCGCCGCCGCCTTCGCCTCGCCAGTACGCGACGATGCGCAGGGCCTGGTCCTTCTCGACGTGCGCGCGCTCCCCGCGCAGATCCTGGAACGTCGCGCAGATACGCCGAGCGCACTCGCGGCAGCGATCAGCGCCGCCGTGATGGCGCCAGGCCCAGTGCGTGCACTTGCCGCAGGGCTCTCGCTTGGGGCAGAAGATCAGTCCGCCGCACCCGCGCGCGCGGCACGGATGCAGGCGGCGGCGGCCGCACTTCGCAATGCGGCGCCGCACTCGGATGCACTCCGCGATGAGGTCAGCGCCGCACTTGCGGCAGCGCCAGGGAGTGTTGCCGCGGTTGTTGCCGGGCGTGCCACGGCACGGATCGCCGCATACGCCAACCAGGCGGAGCGCCTCGCGAGTGCGTTAGGCGAGTGCGGCACACGCGGCGCACGTGTCGCGAGCGCACCCGGACTCGGCGCCACCTTCTGGGGTGACCTTGCACCCGGACATGAGGGGCTGCGACGTGCGGGTGCCGCGCAGCTGCTCCTCTCAACCGGACCGAGCGTTGATCCGCGCGGTGTCACACCGCTCGGCGCACTCGACGCAGCGGATGCTGTTCGCATCGGCATCCCAGCGGCGCTGATGAGTGAGGCGCAGCTCAGCCTCGCGATTGCGCGGGGCGATGTGTGCGCACTCCTCCTCGCGAGTGATGCGGTCGCCGAAGATGGGAGCGCGTTGATCCTTGCGGGCGGTCTCGCCCTTGCCGCGGCTGCAGCTGCACGGGAGATCCCCATCTTCCTCATTGCAACGAGTGGGACCGCGCCAGCGGCAGATCAGAGCCAACTCATCCGCCGCGCAACTGAGGAGGAGCCAGAGCGTGCAACGCTCCTCACCCGTGCGGTTGCCGCTGGAGTGACCGTGCACGCGCCGCGCTACGAGATCCTCCCTGCGGGTGTTGCACAACGTGTCTGAGCTCCCGATTGAAGTTGCCGCGACACGCGATCGTGAACTCGTTCGCTCACTGATCAGCGGTGATCGCTGGATCACCGCCCATGCGCTCTGTGATCTTGACGATGGTGAGTTTCCACGCACGCGCTGCTATGTGGCACGTCGGGGCAGCGAAGCGATCGCGCTTGGCATGGAGTACTCCGGCTGGGCGCCACAGCCGCTCCACCTCTACGGCGAACCTGCCGGCGTTGCGGCGATCCTGACGCACGGCATCAAGCCGCGCGCCGCCTGGGTCCCCACGCCGCTTGGTGGTGACCCAGTGCTCGACCTTCAGTACGAGACGGAGAAGTTGCACCCGATGCTGCGCATGGGCCTTGATCGCACCACGTTTATCCCGTACGCGGGTGAGGCGGCGCCGCTCGTGGTGCCGCTCGTTCCAGCTGATGCGCCTGCACTGAATCGCCTCTATCAACTCGGCTTTGCGGCGTGGCTCCCACCACTCGCCGTTGCGGAGGGCCTCTATCGCGGCATTCATCGCAACGGGCGACTCGTGGCGGCGGCGGGGACACATGTGATCGGTCGCCGTGAGCGCATTGCCGTGGTGGGGAATGTGCTGACCGCATCTGGGTTTCGCGGCGCGGGATACGCGCGTGCCACCACCTCCGCCGTGACCGAAGCACTCCTCGCCTTCTGCGATGAGGTGGTGCTCAATGTGCGGAGTGACAATGCGGCGGCGGTGAAGGTCTACGAATCACTCGGATACAGCGTGAAGGCAGAGTTTGAGGAGCGGCTCGTGATTCGCCGCAGCAACATCACGCTGCCGCGCTTCCTGCGCCGAATCTTCGGAGGCGTCTAGCCGAGTCGCAGGGCGACCTCTACGATGCCTGCATGAGCGTGAAACCGTATGCGGTGATCTTGGCGGGGGGAGGTGGCACGCGCCTCTGGCCGCTCAGTAGTCCAGAGCGACCGAAGCCATTCATCCCACTCGTGAACGGAAAGACACTCCTGGCCGCCACGGTTGATCGACTCCTCCCGCTCATCCCACTCGAGGACATCTACGTCCTTGTTGCCGCGCCGCAGGCGGCGCTGGTTCGCGAATCACTCCCTTCGCTCCCTGAAGGTCAGATCATTCTGGAGCCGATTGCGCGCAACACTGGGCCCGCCGTGGCGCTGGCGGCCGAGCGCATTGATCGACCATCCGATGCGCCGATGCTCGTCCTCCCCGCCGACCACGCCGTCCTGGATGCAGGCGCGTGGCGCAACGCACTCGCCGCGGCGATCGCAATCACGAATCGCGAACCTGAGGCGCTCGTGACACTCGGCGTGACGCCGACGCGCGCCGCCACAGGCTTCGGCTACATCGTTGCTGATGGTGAGCGCGTCACACGATTCACGGAGAAGCCTGATGCTGCGACTGCCGCGCAGTTGATCGCCGCGGGGGCACGATGGAATGCGGGAACCTTTGTCTGGCGACGCGCAGCGCTTCAAC
>DMUR01000103.1:0-337 GCA_003476885.1 Chloroflexota bacterium | reverse complement strand
GCAGCCGCGGCGGGACTTGTGCGCACCCTCCCACTTGATTGCGGCTGGAGCGATGTGGGGAACTGGAGAGAGCTGCGCGCCTACCTTGTGGCGAATGGCGCGGCAGATGCGAACGGTCGCATCACGATCACCACGCCGAGTGGGAAAGAGGTCATCATGGACGCAACAGGCGCCGCGGAGATTCGAAGCGGGGGGAGCGTGATTCGCATGAACCTTGTGGAGATGAGCGACGCAGAGATTCGCGCCGCCGCTGCGGCCGAGAGGAGTTGATCATGGGCACGGGTGAGCCAACGAAGATCCTCTTCGGCACCGATGGCTGGCGCGCCAAGATCGGCGA
>DMUR01000007.1:5517-6215 GCA_003476885.1 Chloroflexota bacterium | reverse complement strand
ATTTCAAAATCTGGCGGATTGGCCTGTCACATCGGGGCGGGGCAAACGGTGATGCCAACGTGCCCCCGCATCGTGCTGGGGATCCCTCGCCACAGAAGAAAGCCTAAACATGACCATCGTTCGTAGCGAATCTCCGAGACTCTCCACATTCCTCGCAAATGCTGTTCGATCGGCAACAATTCTTGCGCTCCTCGTCTGCGCTCCCGCAGCCGCCCAAGTCCAGGCGACGATCGCCGCTGGCACCGAAGAAACGCTCGCCGGGATCAAGACCTATGAGGTGGCAACCGAAGCAGAGGCGAGCTCGCAATCGGACCTCTGGTTCTGCCAGGTGGTGGGCAAGCCATCCGCGGCCGGCTCGATCAGCATCACGGAGTCAGGGGGCAACATCTCCGCCGTCGCGAGACACGCCAAGAGTGGCGCTGAGATCACGGTGATATTCCTGCAGGATCGATCCTTCTTCGTCACTCGCAGCGGGGTCCAGATCGCGGCCGTCATTCCCTCGCCGCCGGGTTCGGGGCTTCCGCCGACGACGACCGGAACGCAGGCGCTCAGCTCTGATCCAGCCTGGCAGGTCTTTCGGACGGCAATAATGGACAGCAACTTGAAGGCCTCGCTGGAAACCGGGGGCGCCGCTCCGGCAGCAAACTGCATGGGAAACTGCGCCCAGCAGTGGCCGACTCCGCCCGGCTGCGATCCCG
>DMUR01000007.1:2237-5436 GCA_003476885.1 Chloroflexota bacterium | reverse complement strand
ATCGGTCCTGCCAAGCACCTGTCGCGCGGTGGCGGCGGCTGAGTATGTGGTGGACTGGATGAACTGCTCGATGCTGGATGAGGAGATCTTCTGATGAATGCCCCCAGTCAACCCCCCCGGGACTCAGACGACGCGCGTAGCGAAGTTGGGGACGCCACGTGCCGAATCTGCGGCTTGGACAGGCCAACTGAAGCCAAAAGTCCAGTGTGCGATCGTTGCTGCCGAGAGTTCGTCGCGAGAGGCGCGGTGGCAGCAGAGGCCGCGCGCCCTACGCTGCTGCAAGCCACCCGATTTCGCTGGATCACGGTCGTCGTGGCCGCAGGTTTCATCACCCAATTGGTGGCGATTGGGGTGGCGTCCACAGTTCATCAAAACGCGGTTCCAGAGCTGGTCGCCAACGGGCTGAAGGGATTGCAGTTTGTCCTCCTCGCTGCAGCGCTATGGACCTGCGTGAGGCTCGACACGATTGTCCGACACTTTCCCAGCCTCCCACGGCCGCCACGGTCACGCATGCACGCGATCTCAGCCGGCCTTGAGGACCGGGCTCCGGGGGCAGCACTGGCAATGCTCGCGATTCTCCTGCCGTGGGTGATCGGTATCCGCGATCGGTCGCTCATGCTGCTCATTGTGTACGCGCTACTCTCCTTCGCCACCATTACGACGGCGGCCGCGCTCTGGTCCCGCATGCGGTCCTACGAGCGAATGCGCACCACATGCCAGGCCGACTCGGCGCACCGGCTGCGCGCGTGGGGTGGTGTGCGCGTGCATCGCCGCGGAGTAATAGCGGTCGCTGTGTGGGCGGCAATTCCCTGCCTGATTGCAGCTTTGCCGCTCGTGGGGATTGGAAGACCGTACCCGCAAGGCGGGCCCGGGTTGTACGAGTTTGCAGCTTGGCGTGTAGTCAGCGTGTCGCTTTACCTCGCTGCTTTGCTCTGGTTCATCGCCTTCATCGACGCGACTAGAAGCCTCCGAAGGTGGATTCCAAATGGGGCGTAACCCGCCCATCGACCAGCAGCCGCTGGCATCGTGGCGCCCTTCGCGGTTTGCCCCACTGCTCGCAGCACCATCCGGCGATGGTCGCGATCAGGAACTTGCCGAGCGCGTCGCCGAGGACGCCGAACGCTGTCTCCGCGAGCACCTTCTCATCCCGACGATCCGCAGGTACTCGCCCGCCGTCGATCCGGAACGGCACCACTTCGCAGCGCAGGAGGTGGCGCACCAGGTGCTGACGGCGTGTGGCCCACATCGGGAAGTTGTCGGGGAATGGTTGGCCGACCGCCATCCCGCGTGGCTACAGACCCTCCGCCGGGCGTTGAATGCACTTGAGCTCGTCGATGACGTGCCGCGCGACGACACGGCGCCGGCAGCGGTCGGCCCGGAACTTGCCGATGGCGCGCCACGCTTCCGCGTAGGAGAAAGGATCGCGAGGGGGTCAGGCGGATCGGTCCATCGCTGCATCGACCGGCTGCGTTTCGATGGAAGATTGCTTCCGCTCGACGCCGAGGTTGATCACGGTGACGAGACGGCCGGTCCATTGGTGGTGAAGTTGCTGCCGCGGGTATCTCGCAACGGTGACTCTTGGCACCCCGAGGCGCGCTTCGCCGCGAAGGTTGCGACGCCGTGTGGGATTCGCATCGTCGACTCTGGCGACGCGACCAACGGTGCCGCCTACATTGTGATGGAGCGTGTCGATGGATTCACGCTCTCGGCGATCGCTGCGGCCGAACGGCAGGTTGACCCGTTGGAAGCCATGAAGGAGCTGGCCCTGCTAGCCATGGCGCTCTCGTTGCTTCATGCCGATGGCCTTGGACACGGTGACATCAACCCCATGAACATCATGCTCGACCGTGGCGGAAACCTGAGGCTGCTCGACTTCGGTGCGGGCGGATCGGCGTCGGCGGAACGCGACGTACGTGCGCTTGCAGCACTTGGACTGTGGCTCTCTCTTGGCTGCCTGCCGCGCAAGGGTGCGGGGATCCCGTGGGGTCCGCCGACGATGCGCCGGGCCCTCGCAACTGCGTCGATCGAAGCGATCAATGGCGGCTTTAACGCAGCGGAGCTTGCGGATCACCTGCAGAAGCGGAGCCAGAGGATCTGCGTCCTCCGAAGCATCATCACGGTAATCGTGATCGGCGCACTCATCGGCACCCTCCTGTATCTTTCTCCTGAGGGTTCAACCAGCCATCGCGGAGGTGACGATGACAGAGAGCCAAGCAGAACCTCCGAA
Organism: Chloroflexota bacterium; assembly: GCA_003476885.1. Classification (GTDB taxonomy): domain Bacteria; phylum Chloroflexota; class Limnocylindria; order Limnocylindrales; family Limnocylindraceae; genus Limnocylindrus. Next base: position 3,209 of record DMUR01000007.1, on the reverse strand, counting down.
CCATGAGCGAATCCCCGCGGGGCTGGCCGAGGCTCTCTATCCGCACATACGTGCCTGTAGGAACGGGCGTCGAACCTGCGACCTGCATACGAGCGACATCGCATCCACGACCATGCACGATCTCTTCGTGTTCCTGATGCGCTATCCGCAAGTCATCAAGAAGGAGGACGTCCGACGGCTGGCGTTCTGGTTTGCGAGGCACGTGACCTTTGATTCCATTCGAAAGGCGCGGCGCCGCCTGCTCGCGGGTCAGCAGATGCCGGAGGACGCTTATCAAGTGGACAGTTCGGTCCGAGCCCCGGGGTCGGGGTCATTCGGGGTGCCCGAACAAATGAATGACGAGTTGCGAACCAGAGTTGCAGCCGCGTTGATCACGCTCGATCCTGTCGATCGAGCGATCGTGAGGATGCGGAATGACCGCATTCCGTGGGATCAGATTGCAGTCGCCACGGGCCTCCAAGCGGCAGCGGTCCGCAAGCGCTGGCAGCGGATCAGGTTGAATCTTCAGAGAGAGCTCCGGGAATTGGCCTGAGCGGAAAGTGCAGCAACTTCGAGCGAGACCAGCCTCTGCATCGCGTGAAGCATGAAGGCTGCGCCAGTCGCTGAAGCGACCCGCCTTCTGCCTTCTCATCATGCGCCTCCGTGGCGCGAGCTGGGAACAAGTCGAAGCCACCCTCGAGATCACTGACGTCCAAGGGAAACGAGGCGCAGACCACAGGGGACTGAACCGTGATCCCTACTTATCTTTGTGGCTAGTGGTTTAGTGCGCGTGATTCTGATAATTATGGCATGCAATTGCCCGATTACGACCGCTGCGCTCGAACGCGGGGAATCCCCGCGTTTGTAGAGGCGGATCGAGGGGGCGGACCGGGCAGCACGGGATGCCGCGCCCTGCCCCACAAACGCTCATTCGACCGTGAACCGGAGAGCGCGATCGGGGGAGTTAAAAGGAAATTTCAAAATCTGGCGGAT
>DMUR01000007.1:1350-2167 GCA_003476885.1 Chloroflexota bacterium | reverse complement strand
ATTGGCCTGTCACATCGGGGCGAGTCAGACGGTGATAGGGGGGTCCATCATTCGAGACGGAAATCCACCACTAAACACATTCAACAATTTATGGAGACAACGAATGCTGACTACTTCCCGATCGCGGCCGGTGCTAACCACCCCCCTTGTGTGTGCACATGATTGATGTAGCAAGTCTCAAGGTCACGAATCCAGTCTAGAAAGGCCACCGTTTCAAATGAAGTCAAACTCGCCATTTCAATGCCTCGCGCTGTTAGCCACGGTCCTCGCTGTGGGAACTTGGGTGCTACCCGCGGGCGTGCCGTTTACCAGCCCGCGCGCCGCTGCCGCCTGGTCCACCGCACCCACCGAACAATTGACAGTCACGGGCGAGTACGTGTTAAACAAGCAAGATGCCATCACGGAAGCCGATTTGTTTCGAGCGAACTCCGCGGCATTCGTTGCGCTCTTCGGCGTTGCCTGGGACGCGGAGCACTGGGCGTACTCCATTTCCGAGCGGATGACCGGCCCTGGCCGCTATTCCGGAAGGAATCACCTGAATCAGGACTTTACTGTCACGATCGCGCAGTGGGTACCCGCAGATCTCGACGCCGGAAATCTCAGCCAAGAACTCCGAACTCTTGCCCGTCAGCGAGGAATGGCATTCGCGAGCACAATGGTGATTCTGGCGACTCCCAGGGCTCGCGTGCACATGTTTGGAGTTGCAGCGTCCAGGAAGTCAGACGACGGCGCGACTGAGTGGGCATTTCTTCCCTTGTATTACGCGGATCCTGGAGACCCGCTCTTCTCCAACGGAAACATCAGTCTAAATCAGGGG
>DMUR01000007.1:0-1324 GCA_003476885.1 Chloroflexota bacterium | reverse complement strand
TTGGATGAGGGTTTCCGGCACGACCTACCCGAGATCGCCGCCAGCTCCAGCGAGGACCCGTGTGTGGTAGCAGCCGCCGCACAATATGAGGCTGCGGTTGCAGCTTGCAACGACTCCCACAATGTATCGGTCCGTGCGTGCAACACGGCCCATGCAGTCACTGGGACAGGTTGCAATGTCGCCTTCTCGAACGCGTACACCGCGGCGCATTCGGCGTGGGAACAGAGCGTGGCGATGGCCCTGGTGATGCAGGTCACCTGCCTGCTGCTGTGCACGGCGGGGACCGGGGGCTTTGGGCTCTTCTTTTGTGCTGCGGGCTGCCTAATCCCTACAGTTTCGGCGCAAGCGGCTTGCTCCAGCATCTTCGCCTCCGCAATCAATGAGGCGGTAGCCGTGCGGAGTGCCTGCGTCGCGGCCGCCGATTTCACCCGCAGGAATTGCATGATGGCTGCGGCGGCGACTCGTGAAGACTGCATCACGGCCGCGATGAATGTGTGTACCGCTCAGGTAGCACTCTGCCATTAGGATTTGTGGATCACAGCACATGATGATGCGGAATCGAACGATCGCGGTCGGCTGTTGCGTGGCAATGGCGTGGGCACCTGTACTGCTTTATGTGTGGGTGTCTCACGCCGTGCATGTCGTCTCCCCAGCTCAGCCGGCAAGATGGATCGTCGAGCTGGGCGTCGCCCCTTGGCTAACGATTGGTAGCGACGCCGCTCGGTCCGCTTCGTCGGGTTTCGGAAGTTGGAGCGTCGATCTGTTTGGAGTCCTGCTGGATATGGCCTTGTCCCTGACGTGGGTGCTACTGGCATGGTTTGTTGTGCGCTGGCTCGTGAAGAATTCCGCGCTCGTGCAGAAATGCGATCGGTGCGGATACGCCTTGCAAGGGCGAGCGGAACTCGTGTCTTGCCCAGAGTGTGGAGAGGCGCAACGAGCGGAGGACCGCGCCCTCGCAATCTCGCGGCGTTCGTGGTTCTTGCTCTTCACGGCACTCGCCATCTGTGGAACCGCCGGCGCCGGACTGGCGATTGAAGTGGCGCTCCGCGCGGCTTCCGCAGTCACCATTGGGTTGAATCCGTCCGGCACGAGCTGGAACCCAGACTGGTGGCCCAACGAGCTCTTGGGCTGGTTTCTCTGCCTCTTTGCGCTTGGCGGAGGCACTTTCGCAGTATGGCTGTATAGCGAGCCTTGCAAGCACCCCCCTGATCGCCTCGCCAACTTGTTTAGGCGAATCTCCCGCTAAGTCGGTGGGCGTTGCCGCAGTACGCGGCTTTGGACCGAACCGAAGAACTCAGACAGCGCCGAAAGCGGCGCCCTGCCC
>DMUR01000093.1:3164-3566 GCA_003476885.1 Chloroflexota bacterium | reverse complement strand
GTGCGAGTGAAATTGTTGCCCAGCTCGCGAGGTTCGCTGCCGCTGGTGCGGACGAGATCATCGTGATCGCAAATCCAATCAATGAGCGATCGGTGAGGGAGATCGGTGCGCTGCTTCCTGAACTTCGAAACGTCGTCAGGTGATTACGACGTACCGTATAGTGCACTAATGACTCGACGAGTAGTTATCCATATCGGGCCCCCGAAGACTGGGTCAACGACGTTGCAAGACGCTCTGCATCACAACCGTGACGACCTTAAACGAATGGGGATTCGATATGCTGGCAGCGGGACGCAGTCCTCGGCTGCAGCAATGTGGGTAACGAGACGGAGAGATCGGACTACAGGTCGACAGGTGCCGGCGTCGGCCTGGAAGCAGCTCCTGAAGGAGATTAAGAATTCG
>DMUR01000093.1:1489-3126 GCA_003476885.1 Chloroflexota bacterium | reverse complement strand
GTCGTCTCAAGCGAATGGTTCGCAGCGGCCACTCCAGCACAAATTAGGACGATCTCCCAGGAGTTGCCTGGTGCTGAGTACCAAATTGTCATTGCGCTGCGGTCGCTCGACAGAATACTGCCATCTCGTTGGAGGCAAAACGTCATTGAAGGTGCGACATATTCATTTGCCGAATGGTTGGAGCTGATATTTTCGCCAAGCACCAACCCTTATAGCACGAGATTCTGGCATCAGCACCGGCACGATGAGCTAGTTCAGCGTTGGGGGGAAGTCTTCGGTCAGCGCGCCATCACCGCTATCTGCGTAGATGGTGCAGATCCTGACCGTCTCCTGCGCCATATGGAGTCACTCATTGGTGCGGAAGAGGGCGCTCTCGGTTCAAGTCGACATGTGCGGAATGTGTCACTTGACGGAGTGACTGTGGAGGGGATTCGGCGTTTCAACTTGTTGGCCGAAGAGCATAGGGTGCCACCCGAACTTAGGTACCTCGCAGTGACCCGCGGTGCGGTCCCCCAAATTGAGCAGGGTGTTCAGTCTGATGGTTCTAGTACTGGCCGAGTTCCAGTACAGTACGCTGACCGCTGCGTTGCCGAGTCGGCGCGGATCGTTAAAGAGCTTCGAGCTTCTGGAGCAAACATTCTTGGTAACTTAGATGAACTTATCGTCGACAGAAACAGGTTTAATCAAGTAGGCCAATCTGCTAGCAATGAAGAAGAGCGACGCTCAAGCATCCTTGCGCACGCGTTATATGGCCAGCTGCGTGCGCTTGGACTGACTTCAATTAGGACAGCTGTTCATGAAGGCTATGTGCCAGGCGTCATGGATGGCTTCGGTTCTCCAAGAAAGACCACGCCTCAAGATCAAGCGAGGCACCTTGCGGCAGCGGTCCGTTCTGCGCGCCTTGGGGTACGCACGCTTATGCTTCTGGCCCTCAAATTGCTTGGCTTAGGAGTTCGTGAACTTTTGCGAAAGATCGCTCAGCGATTGCGCGGTCGGAGCTAGCCGCGCAGCTTCCCAAAGAGGGCGGAGGCGTTCTGACCGCCGAATCCGAATCCGTTGATCAGGACACGATCAACTGGTTGGTTGGTGCGCGCGGTGTTTGGGACGTAGTCCAAATCGCAGTCGGGGTCTGGCGTCTCGAGGTTGATCGTTGGTGGGATGGTGCCTGTCTCGATTGCCTTGATGGCTGCGAGGCCGGCAACAGCACCGGCGCCGCCCAGGAGGTGGCCGACCATGCTCTTTGGTGAGCTGATCGGAATCTTGTAGGCGTGATCGCCGAGTGCGCGCTTGATCGCCTTCGTCTCTGTGAGGTCATTGAGCGGCGTGCTGGTGCCGTGCGCCACGATGTAGCTGATGTCGGTGACCTGCGCGCCACCATCCTTGATCGCTTTCGTCATGGATGCAGCGGCGCCGCGGCCGGTTGGCTCAGGTGCTGAGATGTGAAAGGCGTCGGCGGTTGCACCAGCGCCGAGGAGTTCGGCGCGAATCGTTGCGTTGCGCGCGCGGGCGTGTGCGAGTGACTCAACGACGAAGACGGCGCCACCTTCACCGAAGAGGAAGCCGTCGCGGTTCTTGTCGAATGGTCGGCTCGCGCGCGTTGGTTCATCGTTGCGCTTGCTGAGTGCCCCCATGTTGCC
>DMUR01000093.1:0-1420 GCA_003476885.1 Chloroflexota bacterium | reverse complement strand
ACGCCCGTGGCGCAGGCGGCGGCCTGGGTGATCGCCGCACCGGTGAGGCCGTACTTCATGCTCACCATGCAGGCGCCCATGCTTGGACTGAGGGCGGGGATAGCGAAGGCGCTGACGAAGCGGCCACCCTTCTCGCGGAAGGCATCTGCGCCCATCGTGACCTGCTCAATGCCGCCACCACCCGTATTGATGACGGTGGCGACGCGATCGCGTCGCTCAGCATCCCACTCGTGGATATTGGCAAGGCCCGCGTCTTCCATGGCCTCTGTTGCGGCGGCTACTGCGAACTGCACGAAGCGACTCATGCGGCGCGCCATCTTCATCTCCATCGTCTTCGTCGGATCGAAGTCCTTCACTTCGGCGGCGATCTTTACTTCATTAGCGGATGGATCGAAGTGCGTGATGCGGCCAGCGCCAGAGGTACCAGCGATCAGTGCCGACCAGTAGCTTGCGGCGCTGTTGCCGATCGGCGTGATCGCGCCGTAGCCGGTGATGACGGCGCGCTGTGCGTCGCTTCGTGGTGCGCTCTGCTCTGCCATCTCGCCTCCTACTTTCCAGTCCAGTGTCGCAACACCACGGCGCCGTTATGTCCGCCCAGCCCGATGTTATTGCTGATCGCGGCGCGTAGGGGTGCCTGGCGCGTTTCGAGGGCCACCGTCAGGTTGCACTCAGGGTCAACGTTTCGCGTGTTCAGCGTCCCTGGGATCGTCTGGTGGTGGAGGGAGAGGGCGGTGAAGATCGCCTCCACGGCGCCCGCCGCACCCATCAGGTGTCCGGTGAGCGACTTCGTCGCGGAGATTGGGATCTGCGCCGCGCGTGCTCCAAGCGCGCTGTGGAAGGCGAGTGCTTCGCGCGCATCGCCCACTGGCGTACTCGTCCCGTGTGGGTTGATCATGTCAATCTCGGACGGATCAATCTTGCCGCGCTGTAGCGCCCACTTGATTGAGCGTGCGGCGCCCGCGCCGCCTTCAACAGGTTGGATCATGTCGTGCGCATCAGCTGATGAGCCGTAGCCAACGACCTCTGCATAGATCGTTGCGCCGCGCGCCTTCGCGTGCTCGAGGTCTTCCACGATGAACGCGCCCGCCCCTTCGCCCAAGACGAATCCGGCGCGATCCGCGTCAAATGGTCGCGAGGCACTTGCAGGGCCTTCGCCGTCGCGTGGTGCGCCGAGGCCGCGCATGTTCATGAAGCCAATATGCGCCACCTCAATGAGCGGGTTCTCCGTGGAGCCTGAGATGACGGCGGTGACGTCACCGCGCTTGATCGCCTCGGCCGCCTCGCCCAGTGCGTGCGTCCCTGTGGCGCAGGCGGAGACCACCGCCATGTTGTGGCCTAGGGCACCCGTCTCAATCGCGATCATCCCTGAGGTGCTGTCGACCAAGCCGTGCGCAATAAAGGTCGGCGCCACGCTGCGCGG
>DMUR01000107.1 GCA_003476885.1 Chloroflexota bacterium | reverse complement strand
GGGAGCGGCGCCCCCTCGCTCGCAACGAGGACGGCAACGTTGCCACCCGCCAGGACGCCAGCGAGGCGCGTGACCAGCCCAAGGAGCGGTGAGCTCTCCGGTGCAATGATCGCCACCACGCCAGTTGGCTCGGGGATCGTGAAGACGAAGTGCGAAGAGGCAACCGGATTTGTACCGCCAAGGACGGCAGGGATCTTGTCTGGCCACCCGGCAAACCAGACGAGGCGATCGATACTTGCCGCAACCTCTTCGGTCGCCTCAGATTTGGAATAGCCGTGCGCCACGAGGTCATCACGGAACTGTGCGGCACGCCCCTCCATCAACTCGGCGACGCGGTACATGATCTGGCCACGAAGTGATGCGTTGCGGGACGCCCAACCGGGAGCCGCAGCACGCGCAACCTTGACCGCCTCGCGCAGATCTTTGCGCGACGCACGTGCAATGTTGGCACTCCCACCACGTGCGAGCGGTAGCACGTCGGTGCGCCCCGACTCGCTGCGCGGGAACGCGCCACCGATATACAGCTTTGGTGTGCGCCGCACTTGGAGACGGGCGTCATCCGGTGCGGCGACTGCGCTGAGAAGTGCGCTCTCACGGAACTCCCCCTTCTTGCCGCTTTTCTTCCCCATTAGGAACTCCGCAGGTAGGCGTGGAGCCCCTGCAGGCCGCCCTCGCGACCGTATCCTGATTCCTTGTAGCCACCGAACGGTGACGTTGGATCGAAGCGGTTGAAGGTGTTCGCCCAAACAACACCCGCCTTTAGCTGTGCGGCAACCTGCAGGATGCGGCTCCCCTTCTCTGTCCAGATTCCGGCGGAGAGTCCATACGCCGTGTTGTTCGCCTTCTCAATCGCTTCGTCCACGGTACGGAACGTGATCGTGGAGAGGACCGGTCCGAAGATCTCTTCGCGCGCAATGCGATGGCTCTGTGCGACGTTCGTGAAGAGCGTCGGCTTATAGAACCAGCCTCGATCAGGGAGGACACACTCTGGCTGCCAGAGGTTCGCCCCCTCCGTGACACCACTTGCCACGAGTTCACCGATCGTCTCCATCTGCGCCCGTGAATTGATGGCACCAACATCGGTGTTCTTATCCATCGGATCACCGACGCGGAGTGTGGACATACGGTCCTTCAGTCGAGCAATGAAATCTTCGGCGATCGACTCCTGCACCAAGAGTCGACTCCCCGCGCAGCAGACCTCGCCCTGATTGAAGAAGATGCCGTTGATGACGCCCTCCACCGCCTGGTCGAGTGCCGCATCCTCAAAGACAATGTTCGCCGCCTTGCCACCAAGCTCAAGGGTCAGCGCCTTGCCGTGGCCCGCGATCCCTTGCGCGATCTTGATCCCCACGGAGGTGCTCCCAGTGAAGGCAACCTTCGCAACGCGTGGATCGGTGGCGATCGCCATCCCCATCTCGCCGGGCCCCGTGATGATGTTGACGACGCCAGCTGGGAGATCTGCCTGACGGCAGACGTCGGCGAAGAGGAGTGCAGTGAGCGGAGTGGTGCTCGCGGGCTTCAGGACCACCGTGTTCCCCGCGGCGAGCGCCGGTGCGATCTTCCAGGCGAGCATCAGGAGGGGGAAGTTCCACGGGATCACCTGCCCCACCACGCCGTGTGACTCGGGACGCCGTCCTGGGACGGCGTACTGCAGCTTGTCCGCCCAACCCGCGTAGTACCAGAAGTGTGCCGCTGCGAGCGGCACATCCACGTCGCGGGATTCGCGGATCGGCTTCCCAGAGTCGAGGGTCTCCGTCACCGCAAACTCGCGGCTCCGCTCCTGCAGGATGCGACTAATGCGATAGAGGTACTTGGCGCGCTCGCGCGGCGCAAGCTTTGACCAGACCTTTCGATGCGCGCGCTCCGCGGCGCTGATGGCGCGGTCTGCATCTTCGGCACCCCCCTTCGCCACTTCGGCGAGCGGCTCTTCGGTTGCCGGGTTGTAGGTGATGACCACTTCGCCACTCGCAGGTGCGCGCTCTTGGCCGTCAATGAAGAGCCCGTAGCGCGGTCGGATCAGGGCGAGCTCTTTCGACTCAGGCGCGGGGGCGTAGGCCCATGGGCTCGACGCGGCGAGCGCGGAGGCGACATGCGGGGTGACCGGTGTGACTGGCGCTGGGAGAGCGCTCGGTGCTGCGCGCTTCACCGCGCGCGCTGGACGCTTCGGGGGCTGCTCGCTGCTCATGGCGCCATCCTAGCGCGACAGATGCCACACCTCCACGGAGGGATCGCCTACCCTTCAGTAATGGCGAAGACCGCACCCAACTTCACGCCGCAACTCCTGATTAACGGCACCTCGCGTGCTGCGCAGGGTGGCGAAACCTTTGACCTGCGTCACCCAGCGACCGGCGCGCCGATCGGCAAGATCCCGCTCGCCTCACCTGCAGACGTTGATGCCGCAATCGCCGCCGCGCGCACGGCGTTTGATGGCGGTCCGTGGCGTAGCATCACACCAGCCGACCGCGCGCTCCTCCTCCTTCGCCTTGCTGATGCGCTCGCCGCAGAGGCGGACGCAGTTGCTGACGCGGAGGTCTGGCAGACCGGAACGGCACGGAAGTTGCGCCGCGATGGCGACATCCCCGCCGCCGTTGATCACCTGCGCTTCTTCGCTGGCGTGTTGCGCAGCCCTGAAGGCCGCGCCGCTTCGGAGTTCAGCGGGAGCCACACCTCCATGATTCGCCGAGAGCCAGTCGGTGTCGCAGCGCTGATTGCACCGTGGAACTACCCACTCGCCATGGCCATCTGGCAGGCGGCCCCAGCACTCGCCGCAGGGAATACTGTCGTCATGAAGCCGGCGAGTGCAACGCCGCTCACGGCGATTCGGCTCGCCGAACTTGCACGCGAGGTTGGTTTCCCAGACGGAGTGGTGAACGTGGTCACGGGGCCTGGGCCACAGATCGGTGCCCAGTTCGCCGCGGACCCTCGCATTGACATCATCACGCTCACTGGTGACTCTGCAACCGGCCGCCAACTCATGGCGGCGAGCGCGCCAACACTGAAGCGTCTCCACCTTGAACTCGGTGGGAAGGCCCCGCTCGTGATCTTTGACGATGCAGACGTTGAGAACGCCGCGCGCGGCGCACTGATCGGCGCGATCGTGAACTCCGGACAAGACTGCACCGCCGCCACACGGATCTATGCCGAGAAGCGTGTCTACGAGAAGGTCGTTGCGCGCGTTGCCGAACTCATGCGCAGCGTTCGCCTCGGCGATCCGTTCAGTGCAACAACTGATATGGGTTCGCTGATCTCGCTCGCGCATCGGGACCGTGTCGCAGGCTTCGTCGACCGCGCACGCGCCGCCGGAGCCGAAGTGGTTGCGGGCGGCACCGAGGAGCGTCCGAGCGGCTGTGAGGGTGGTGCCTTCTACGCACCGACGTTGATCACGGGTGCGGCGCAGAACAGCGAGATCGTTCAGCAGGAGATCTTCGGACCAGTCCTCGTCGCACTCCCCTTCTCTGGCGAGGCGGAGGGGATCAAGCTTGCGAACGACACGCCGTACGGACTCGCCGCCAGCGTTTGGACCGCGGACGTGCAGCGCGCGCATCGGATGGCGGCGGCGCTGCAGTTTGGCGCGGTGCTCGTCAACGATCATCTCCCCTTCATGAGCGAGATGCCGCACGGTGGATTTAAGCAGTCAGGATTCGGGAAGGATCTCAGCCACTACTCGTTTGAGGAGTACACCCAGGTGAAGCATGTTGCGATTGAACTCACGGGGAAACCGGTGAAGCCGTGGCACTGGACCGTCTTCGGAGATCCTGAAAAGTAACTCCTCAGCCGCCGAAGAGAACCTCGATCCAGGCATCGAGTGGTGAGCGCACCTCCTCCGCAACCGTGAGTCGGCGCGCGGCGGAGCCCGGAGCATCTGCGGGAAGCTCGGTCGCGTCGGCAGCAAGGACAAACGGCCGCTCTACGGACGAGCCAAGCGAGTAACCTCGCGCAATTAGGTCGAGGAAGGCGGCGTCGTCAAGCAGGATGCGCTCTGCGGTGAGCGCTTCAGCCTCGGCGGCGAGTGCAGCATTCTCATCGCGCAAACGAGAGATTTCCGCATTCACCTCGAGTGCGCCGATGAGGCTCCGGCCGATCAGGGCGACGAATGCGAAGAGCAGAAAGGCGGCCACGAGTGCCCGCATTCTCGCCGCCGTCGTCGGGAGCGCACGTTCGAGTCGCAACTTCATCGTTCCAGTTTCACCTTGCCGCGCAGGCCGCGTCAAGCGACAAGGTGCCGCGGCGGTGATAGCCTCCCACGCATGTTCTTCTACGAGATCTATGAGGCCGAGGACGAGCTCGCACTCGGCGTCACCCTTGCGCACGACGAGCGCATTTCGCCCGAGGACTTCCTCGCCGCGGTTGAGGAGGCGCGCGGCAGGATCATCGAGTCCTATACGGAGGAGACGCTCGTGGAGGCGATCGCCGTCGAACTCGAACGCAGCCACGGCTTCTATCCAGC
>DMUR01000009.1:624-4609 GCA_003476885.1 Chloroflexota bacterium | reverse complement strand
AAGAGGGTGCGCAGTGAGCTGCTCAGCATGTTCTCCGCCTTCGCCTGCGCGGCGGTGTTGCCGGTTGCACCAGCGTTTACGGCTGCGGCGCGCGCGGCGGTCACACTCTCAAGGACACCCTTCTCAAATCCCATCTGCCCCTTCACCGCCTCAACAAGGTTCGGAATGAGGTCGTAGCGTCGCTTCAACTGAACCTGGATCTGACCGAGCGCTTCATCCACACGGTTGCGTGCGTTGACGAGCCCGTTATATGACGAGATCACGAGCAGCAGAACGGCCCCAACGATGGCGATAGGGAGAATCAGTTCCACGAGTCCTCCTAATGTGAGCGGTGATGCACGAATCCGTGCGCTGCGCTCATTGTACCGCGTGCAATATCGCAGGGAGTGTTAAGAGCCCCGCACGTTTCCCCCTAGGTTTGACGGACCCCCAGGGGGGAGGCGTAGGCTGTGGGAAGCAACTGGGTTGAGGCCTCAGCGGTCTCCCCTGGTGCAGGTGCAGCCCGGCAAACTGGGCCCCTGCGGGAAAGGTCTGGACGTTTATGAACGTTTTATTGGTTGGTACCGGCACGGTCGGAGAGGCAATCGCCCACCTCGTTAAAGGGCGCAAGTGGCTCGGCAAGATGACCCTCGCCGACTACTCACTCGATCGAGCGCGCACCGTGGCAGACGCCGTTGGCGCTGGGTACGACGTGGCGCAGGTTGACGCGGGGAACGCGCAGCAGCTCAAGGAGCTGATCGTCTCCTCAAAGGCGGACCTGGTGCTCAACGCCGTGGATCCGCGCTTCGTGCCCGCGATCTTTGATGCGGCCCTTGAGGCTGGCGTGCACTACATCGACATGGCCACAAGCCTCTCGGTGCCAGACAAGCAGAATCCGTACACCGTCCCCGGCGAGATGCTCGGCGACTATCAGGTGGCGAAGAACGGCCTCTGGGAGGCGAAGGGGAAGGTCGCGCTGATCGGCATGGGGATGGACCCAGGCCTCTCCAACATCTTCGCGGCGTACGCAAAGAAGTGGACGTTTGATGACGTGAGCGCCGTGCACATCCGCGACGGCGGTGACCTGCGCATTGAGGGCTACCCATTCGCAACCGTCTTCAGCCTCTGGACCGTGATTGAGGAGTGCTTGAACCCACCGATCGTCTGGCGCAACGGCAAGGTTGAAGTGCGCGCACCATTTAGCGAACCAGAGGACTTCGTCTTCCCTGAAGGCGTAGGCCCCGTGATGTGCGTCAATGTTGAGCACGAAGAGGTGGTGCAGCTGCCGCGCACGTTGAAGGCAGATCTGATCACCTTCAAGTACGCGCTCGGCGCCGACTTCATTGAGACGCTGCAGCTCCTGCACCGCCTCGGCCTCGACGGGAAGGAACCGATCAACGTGAAGGGGACGAAGGTTGCGCCACGCGACGTGATCGGCGCACTCTCGCCGGATCCCTCCACGCTCGGCAAGAACATGGTGGGACGCGCCATCGTCGGCGCGCTCGTCAGCGGCACTAAGGATGGTCGCCCTCGCGAGACCTTCCACTACCAAGTCTGCGACGCGGCAGAGACGATGGGTCGATACAACCTGCAGCCGGTTGCATGGCAGACCGGCGTCATGCCAATCATGGCGATGGAGCTGATCGCCGAAGGAGTCTGGGGTGGCGCGGGCGTGAAGTCGCCAGACGCGTTCGATCCAGATCCATTCCTTGATATCTGTGAGGACTACGACGTGACGGTGAAGCTTGAGCATCGCCTCCCTGGCCGCTCAATCCTCCCTGCAACCGCGCAACCACCGACGGGTGCACAGTCAGTCACCGTCAAGGGTTCGTCAAGCCCAACGGACGTGGCCTACTCGGCCGCAGCAACCGCGGCGCTCTCTGCACCCGGCGCAGAACCAGAGGGAGACGGACGACCCGCTCGACCGCCGCGCTGACGCGCGGATAGCCTGAGGCGCGTTTAGCCTTGCGCACCCATCAGCCGCTCAAGGAGCGGGATCGGTGGCGTGCCATGCGAGAGCACTGCCCGAAGATGCTTCGGTCGCGAGAAGCCTGGCGTCTCCACACGGTTCCCTGGCAGGTCTGCGCCGTCAACATGTGCAACTGGCCCACCAGCGGCGCGTCGCGCACGATCTTCAACCTCCCAGCACCCCATGGAGCCCACGAAGTAGGTCGGCAGCTGCGTAGAGGTGAGACGCGCACGCAGATACTTCGCCTTCGCCTCAGCCTCTTCTTGCCAGCTCTGATAAACCATCAAGTTGAGTGCCCACGCCTCATCTCGGCCATCGGCGTGAATGCCAGCATCGAGGAGTGCGTTAGCAATGCAGCGGAGATAGAACTTCCAGTGCACCAGTTCCAGCGCGAGGTCGCCGTCGCCGAATCCTTCATCGAGCATCACCTGCGTCACATAGACGGCCCACCCTTCGGCGAAGACACCGGAGCCGAAGGCGGCGCGAAGCGGGCGCGGCGTCTGATTGGCGGCGGCGAGCTGCAGGTAGTGCCCGGGGATCGCCTCATGGATCGCGAGCAGCGCCAACATGCGGTTGTTGTCTTCGCGCATCTTCGACTCAACCTGTTCGGGCGTTGCATCGTCGGGGGCGGGCGTCACATAGAAGAAACTCTTCTCGCCGCGGTCGAGCGGGCCCGGTGCGTCAAGGAAAGCGCCGGCGTAGGCGCGCAAGAAGAGCGGCGTCCACATGATCTCGAGTGGCTCTTTTGGCAGATCAACGAGACCCGTTCGGCGGATGAACGCTTCGCATCGCGCGGTCTCCGCGCGTGAACGATCGAGCATCTCTTCCGGCGCACAGTGATCACCACCGACGGCGTGCAGTACCTCAGCGACAAGTGTTGAGCGATCACCACTGAGTGCTGCGTTCGCTCGCTCGCCGAGCCATTCGGGTGCAATGCGCTGGGCGATCGAGATCATGCGCGCGCGCACCGCCGCGAACTCCTGCTCCCCCTTCGCCGCGATCGCGGCGCGGTCGTGCGATCCGAAGAGGGTGTGACGCAAGGCGCGGTCGTAGAGTGCTGCGCCGTAGCGCCCCTCGCCGGAACTCTTTGGAAGAATGTCGCGCTGCAGCCGCTCAATGAATTGATTAGTGGCGGTGATCGCCGCATCGGCTGGGGAGCGTAGCGCTGCGCCGTACGTCGCCACGGCCAACTCTGCGAGCTCAGTGATGCCGGGGGCCTGCGCGATCGCCGTCTCAGTGTGAAGGCGACTGACTGGCCGTGCCGGGAGCGTGATCGTGCCGGTTGGCGAGCTATCTCCCCCACGTCGCGGTGCGCCGTCGTCGGCGGGCACCCGCAGTTCAGGGAGCCCGGTGAGGTCAGTAACGGCGGCATCGAGAAGGGCAGGAACCTGCGCCAGCCGGCTAGCAAGGTTGCTGGCACGACGCTCCGCTGTTCCGAAGCCGCGCGCAATGAGGGGGAAGAGCCCGCCGCCGATGACTGAGACGGTATGGAGGGCATCCCACGCCTCAGGCTGCACCTCCTGCAGTTCGAAGCGGATTGCGCGAATCGTGCCGAGGGCGAGGTCGCGATCGCAAAGGTCGTCGGGGCTGAGGCTCGCCACTGGGATGGCGACCAGTCGTGCCTCTTCGCGGTCACACCAGTCCAGCCGTGCCGAACGGCCGGCGGGTCCGTGCTCACCCCACGAACCATCGTGATCGTGAATCCCCATCCCCGTTGCGGCAACGGGGTGGAGCGCGGCGAAGCGCGCGAGGAGGCCGGCGGCGTCAAGAGCATCAATCATCGTCGGCAGGGTACCATCAGCGCATGGGTGCACAAGACACAACCGACGCCTTCTTCGAGCTGCTGAACGCAGACGATCGCGCGGGCGCCCTCAAGCTGATGGATGAGCGCATTGAGATGCGCGTGCACGTCGCCGAGAGTGTTCAACTGCTGAAGGGCCACGAACGCGTCGGCGGCTGGTTCCTGCGAGCCGATAAGGGCCTGCGCATGATTCCAGGCGAAGTCAAGGACACCGGCCATCAGGTGGAGTGCGACAT
>DMUR01000009.1:0-592 GCA_003476885.1 Chloroflexota bacterium | reverse complement strand
GGATCCAAGAGTAGCAAGATCGACGCAACCATCAAGGTCGAAGCTGGCAAGATCACCGCGATCAACTTCTCGCCGCGCGACCGCTAGCTCTTCCGCCCGTTACGGGTTCGGTGATGTCACCACGTCGGGAATCACTGACGGAATGATCAGCTCCTGACCCGCATAGATCGTCAGCGACTTTCGATCGATTGTGGGATTCGCACTCAGGATGACATCGATGCTGATCTGATACAGCCCAGCAATCTTCCCCAACGTATCGCCCGACTTAACGCGATAGAGCACCGCCTCTGGTGTCGGCGTAGGTGTTGGCGATGGGCTGACGTCGCTCGTTGGTGAGGCGCTCGGTGTTGGCGTAGCTGTCACGCCAGCGATGAAGCCGTTTACACCCTTCAGAATCGTTGGGAGCGAGAAGAGCACGACGGCGGCGAGGACCAACAACGCAGCGGCACCTCGAGTGCCACCAGGAATCTTCGGCAGTCGTAGTGCGGCGCGTGGTGCCTCGTCATCCATGGATCGGCGCTTGTGTAGTGGCACAACGCGCACACGCTCCTCTTCGGATGGGCTCAACTCAAAGCCTGGGTCGGCCGGTGTC
>DMUR01000036.1:9397-9534 GCA_003476885.1 Chloroflexota bacterium | reverse complement strand
TGGTAGCGAGGGCAGGAATCGAACCTGCTACCAAGGGCTTATGAATCCCCTGCTCTACCGGTGAGCTACCCCGCCTCGCGCTCAGTCAAGGATACCGAACCCGCGCCTGCAGCGCAGTACCCCGCCTTCGCTCCCCT
>DMUR01000036.1:0-9321 GCA_003476885.1 Chloroflexota bacterium | reverse complement strand
GGCAACATCTGCCGCTCCCCGCTCGCGGAGGTGCTCCTCGAGGCGGCCATCGCCACTGATCCCGCCCTCTCTAGACGAGTGCGCGTGAGCAGCGCAGGCACCTCCAACGAGCACGAAGGGGAAGGGATGCACGAACACAGCGCGGCGCTACTTGCGCGTCGCGGGCTGCGCGCGGAACACCGCGCCCGTCAGTTGACGATCGCGCTGGCTGATCAGCAAGACCTCATCCTGGTAGCCGACCGCTGGAACCTCCGCGATGCGCGCTCCATTGTTGCGAGTGGGATCCGCCGCGCCGAAGTTCGCCTCATTCGCGACTTTGATCCCGCCGCTCAGGGGAGCGATCTCGATGACCCGTGGGGGCATCCAGAGAGTGCGTATGAACGTGCCGCCGAGGAGATCAGTGCCGCGCTTCCGGGGATTCTAGAGTCGCTACGCGCGCGCTGAGCGCAACGCGAGCATTCGCTACGGTAGCTTCTCGTACGCGTCAACCACCAGGTCCGCAAATCGAACTGGGTCAATGGTTAAGCCAACATCGCAGTTTGCTTCACGACCGTCACGGTTCAAGCGATACGGATTTGCATCACCGATCGTGCGGCCTCTCGCTGGGCCTGATGTCGCGTCCACCGTCACGTGATAGCGTGCAACCCCCACGAGGTCAGGGATTGCAAGGTGGAGCACAGCCACTGCATCGTGGATCGCCATCTTCTCACCCTGGCCCCACGCGGCAGAGCGCTCAAAGGAGTACTGAAGAACTTCGGCCGCAACTTTGGCGGATGCCCCCCGGAGCGCTGAGAGTCGCGTAAGGATGCTGCGGTCCAGAATTGCGTGATGTGTCACATCAAGGCCAATCATCGTGATTGGGAGTCCGCTCGCAAAGACGACCTCGGCCGAAGTGGGATCGGCATAGATGTTGAATTCGGCGGACGCGGAAGAATTCCCTTCACCGACTGATCCGCCCATCAGGCAAATGTGCGCAATCTTTGGCGCTAGGTGCGGATAACTCCGAATGAGGAGTGCAATGTTTGTGAGTGGACCGATCGGCACGAGCGCTACGGGATCGGGTGAGGCAGCGATCAAACGCGCCATCAAGGCAACGGCCCCCTCACTCTCAGCCTTCCGAGGCGCTACGGGGAGCTTCGTGTTTCCGAGTCCGCTCTCACCGTGCACCTCCGTCGCGCGCTCAAGTGGACCGGTCAGGGGACCGACCGCGCCCTCAGCGACGGGGACGTTGTCAGCCCCGTAGAGGTGCATAAGTCGAAGTGCGTTCTCCGTGCAGTGATGGACGTCCGCATTTCCACCAACGCTTGTGACTGCGAGCAGGTTCAGCTCTGGTCGCGCGACCGCAAGTGCAAGTGCGAGGGCATCATCAAGACCGGGATCGCTATCAACAATGATCGGGAGTGGCGCGGCCGATGAGCCCACTGGTGCCGTTCGTGGCGCGAGAGCTGCATGGTGGAAGGTTGGCCAGCCAATGCGCGGACTCTCACCGCTCACAGTCGAGCACCCACCACTTCCACGTGACTATCCCTGTTCGTACGGTCGGCCCGCCGATGCTGGTCCGCGCACTCGACCAATCAGGCCAGCAACCACAATGATGGTCATTACATACGGCACTGCCAACAGAACCTGCGGCGGAAGTCCAACGCCGAGAATGGAGAGGAGCGTTGAAGCAGCCTCAGCAAAGCCGAAGATGAGTGCGGCTCCAAGTGCATTCCATGGCTTCCACGCCCCAAAGATCAGGGCTGCGAGCGCAATGAATCCGCGCCCCGCCGAAATACCCATCCCGAAACCGCCGGTTCCGCTGAGCGCGAGATAGGATCCCGCGAGCCCTGCAAGCGCTCCCGCCAGGATCATCGCTCGGTAGCGCAGTTTCATCACATCAACGCCAACAGTCCCCGCGGCTGCTGGCATTTCACCGCTCGCGCGAAGTCGTAGGCCCCATCGCGTGCGGAAGAGCATGTACGTGAAAAATGCGACAAGAATCAGCGCAAGGTAGGAGTACGGACTCAACGTAAAGAGAAGATTGCCAACGATCGGAAGATCGCCGAGCACTGGAATCTTCACCGGAAGGATGCTCACTGGACTGTTGAATTCACTGTGGATCTGAAGCACTCGCAGGTAGATGAACGTCGTGATACCCGCAGCTCCAAGATTAATCACCGTGCCTGCAACGATTTGATCCACCTTGTAACGAAGTCCGAGAATCGCGAGCAGCAGGCCAACGAGCGCACCGATCACGGCTCCGGCGATTGGCCCTGCAATCGCGATCCCAAAGATGCTTGACGCGACGGCCCCTGAGAGAGCACCGAGGAGGAACTTCCCTTCGATGGCGATGTTCAGCACACCGCTCCGTTCAGAGATGATGCCGGCCAAGGCACCAATCGCCACGGGACCTGCGTAGTTGAACGTTCCCGTGAAGAGGACGGTCAGGTTCGCTGGGGTGCCAGCGAGAAGCGTGGTGAAAAGTGCGGTGACGATCAGCGGTGATGCGATTGCGATCCCGACGCGCCAGCGGTACTTTCCGCCGAGTCGGTACTGCGCCGCCGCAACAGCCCCGAGCACCAGACCAGAACCGATCCAAACGATGGCTACGGGGAATGAGATGAGTGCGTCGGTTCCGCCGATCGTATCCACCCACAGCGAGAGGTTCGCAATCGTGGCGCTGTTTGCGGTCGCCGCCGCGAAGGCAGCGAGCGCAAAGATGGCAAAGATGAAGGCTCGAATCCTCGAACCACGGAGAGCCTTCAACTCCTCCGCGCCCATTACATGAGTGGCTACCGCGTTCGTCTTTGCTGACTTACTCATGCGACAGCCTCCTTACTCTTTCTCCTGAATGGCAGCCGAATGATGCGCGCTGTAAGGTTCGGTGCGGCAATGAACATGATAACGAGAGCCTGAATGAAGAAGAGGAGATCAATCGGGATTGACGTTTCGAGGCCCATCAAGCCGCCACCGTTTCTGAGCGCGCCGAAGACGAGCGCTGTTGCAACGACACCACTCGGTCGCGTGCCTCCGACGAGTGCGATCGCGATCGCCGTGAAACCAACACCGCCAGACACAACCGTGGAGAACTGCTTGATGGTTCCCGTCACCTCAAATGCGCCACCCATCCCGGCGAGTGCACCCGATATTGCCATCGCGGCCACGATGGAGCTGGAGGCTCCCATCCCTGCGTATCGCGCAGCCGCCAGATTCAGGCCGGCCGTGCGCAGCTCAAAGCCTCGCGTGGTTCGGAAGAGGAACCAGCTGACGGCAACCGCTGCCGCCAATGCAACGAGGAAGCCAAGGTGTAGTCGTAGCTCTGGAATCGGTAGGATCCCTGGGATCACCACATAATCTGCAAGTGCCTTTGAGATTGGCTGCGTCCCGTCCTCACGCTGAATCAACGTCCAGTTTGAGAGGAGGAAGAAGACGAAGAGCGACGCGATGTAGTTGAGCATGATCGTCGTGATCACTTCGCTCGAACCCGCCCGCACCTTCAAGAAGCCTGGGATGAAACCCCACGCTGCGCCAAAGATTGCCCCGGCAAGGACGGTTCCGAAGATCACGATCGGCGCAGGGAGGCCAGCGCCACCTAGCACGATCGCAAAGGTTGTAGCGCCGAGTCCGCCCATCAAGAATTGGCCCTCGCCTCCGATGTTGAACTCACCCGATCGGAATGCTACGGAGACACCAAGCCCTACAAACATCAGTGGGATGGACTTGAGAAGGCTTTCAGTGATTGGGCGTGCCGCCCGCGCAAGCTCTACAGGGTCGCCAGATGCGATCGCCTCCACAATTCGCTCTGGATTCCCGAATGCTCCGCGGAGAAGTGCGGAGTAGGCCGCTCCAACTCTGCCAATGCCTTCGCCAAGCGCACCGATCGGATTGTTCGGAATCATGGCGAGCACTTCAAGATCGCTGAACATAATCACTAAGCCGCCGACAAGTAGGGCGACCAGAATCGATAGGGCTGGCAGGCGCACCGAGGAGAGCACCCCTCTCAGGCCCTTCATACTGCGGCCCCGCCCATCAGGAGTCCGACACGTTCGCGGGTCGCGTCTTTCGCATCAAGGACACCAACGATCTGGCCTTCGAACATTACGGCGATCCGATCACCAAGCGCCAACACCTCGTCGAGTTCTGTGCTGACGATCAACACTGCAGCGCCGGCGTCGCGCTGTTCGACAAGCCGCTTGTGAATGTATTCAATGGAGCCAACATCGAGGCCACGTGTAGGTTGGGCGGCGACGACTAACGACACCGTTCGCGAGAATTCACGGCCCACGATCACCTTCTGCTGATTTCCGCCGGAGAGACTTGCGATATCTGTATGAATTGACGGCGTTCGAACGTCAAAATCCTTGACGATCTTTTCTGCGGCTGCCTCAATCGCGGAACGGTTTAGTGTGACTCCAGAGCTAAACGGCTTGCGATGGTAGGAGTTCAGCATCAAATTCTCTGCGACCGTCATCCCCTTGACCATCCCGTCGCGGCTGCGATCCTCTGGGATGTGAGCGACTCCCGCGTCAGAGATCTTGCGGGGAGATGCGCCAACAAGGCTCTCTCCATTGAGGGTCATCTCGCCGCTATCGACAGGGCGCAGCCCAGTGACCGCCTCCACAAGTTCAGTTTGTCCGTTCCCCTGAACGCCAGCGATTGCCACGATCTCTCCCGCGCGAATCTGTAGATCGACGTTCGCGACGGCAACCTCACCCGCCTGGTTGAGGACCGTGACACCTTTGAGCGAAAGTGTGACGCTCCCGACCTTGGCCTGACCGCGATCAACGGTGAGCTGCACTTCACGACCAACCATCATTTCTGCGAGCTGCTCCGGATCCGCCTCTTTTGGTTTGACGCTCCCTACGACCTTGCCGCGACGCAATACCGTGATGGTGTCCGCAACCTCAAGTACTTCGTGAAGTTTGTGGGTGATGAAGATCACCGACGTGCCTGCGGAAGCCAGGCCGCGAATGATTCCAAAGAGCTCCTCAGTCTCCTGTGGGGTGAGCACCGCTGAAGGCTCGTCTAGGACGAGCACGTCGCTCTTTCGATAGAGCGCTTTCAGGATCTCGACGCGCTGTCGGACACCGACTGGAAGTGACTCAATCTTGGCATCAGGGTCAACGCTCAAGCCGTATCGCTTCGAAAGTTCCACAATCTTCGCTCGCGCTGCGGCACGATCAAACGTTCCTAGAGGCCCAGTCGCCGTTTCGGCACCGAGCGCAACGGACTCCACCACGTCAAAGACTGGCACCAACATGAAATGCTGATGAACCATGCCAATACCAGCCTCAATGGCTTCGGCCGGATCTCGGAAGACGCGCTGCTCGCCGTCGACAATGATGGTGCCGCTGTCTGGCTTATAGATGCCAGAGAGGATGTTCATGAGGGTGGACTTTCCAGCGCCGTTCTCACCGAGAAGGCCAAGGACTTTCCCTCGCTCAACTTGGATCGATACGCGGTCGTTCGCGAGCACACCAGGGAACTGCTTAGTGATCTCCCGAAGCTCTAAGCGCAACGACAACGTGGTCTCCGATCTTTCTTTCGGTGTCTGTCCGCCTGGTCTTAAACGTACTGCCTGGTTCTCGGCCCCGGCGGTTTCCCGCCGGGGCCGATGCCAGATCAACTACGGCTTCTCAGCCGCAGATGAAACTACTTGCTTGTGAAGTAGTCCGAAACCTTGACTTCGCCGCTGATGATCTTCGCCTTGAGGGCGTCCACCTTCGCGATGACGTCCGCGGTCACGAGGCTACCGAACGTTGCCGTCCAGAGCGCCTCAGTTCGGTTCAGCGGAGCAATGCCCACGCCGCCGTTCGCAAGCGTACCCGTGAGGTTCTCACCACCGAGGTCGCCGCCATAATTCTTCTCGATCGTTGCGAAAGTCACTGGCCCAATCAGCTTCATTGCTGACGTGAGAAGCGTGCCGCAATAGTCGGGAAGCGTCAGGCACTGGTCAGCGTCAACACCGACCGAGTACTTGCCCGCAGCGAGCATGGCCTCGTACGTCCCTTCACCAGTCTGACCGGCAACTGGATGTACGACGTCAGCACCCTGGCTCATGAACTGCTCTGCAGCAGTCTTGCCGAACTCCTTGTTCCCCCAAGGATTGTCGCTTGGGGCAAAGGTTCCACCGGTCTGCCCAACGGCATCCCAGCCGCCGAGTACGTCAACTGCGGTGCCAGTCTCTTCTGCGTAGTAGTTTGCGCCAGCAAGCCAACCATCCATGAAGCGCGTGACGCCAGCGAATGGCTGTCCACCGAAGGCTCCGAGCTTCTTTGACTCAGAGATCGTTGCCGCAAGATAGCCTGCGAGCATCGAGGCTTCGTCAATCTGGAAGTCGAGGCCGGTGAAGTTTGCTGGAATTGCTGCGTCTGGCCACGTTGAGTCAACGTGAGCAAATGCGATGTCTGGATTTGCCTTGGTCGCGGCAACGACTGCCTCGCCCTGGCTGAACCCGACGACGATCAGGCTCTTGCAGCCCTCGTCAATGAGGAGTTGGATGTTCGCGGCGTAATCCGCACCCGTCTTGGCTTCGCTGTACTGGGTGTCGTACCCAGCGGCCTCTGCTTGGAGCAGGCCCTCATATGCCGAGTCGTTGAAGCTCTTGTCACCAATGCCTCCTACGTCGAGTGCGAGGCACGCCTTGTAGTCGCCCTTGCCGGCGTCAACAGAGGCGGATGGTGACTCAGCCGTTGAACCGCCACAGGCGGCAACGACGAGCCCTAGAACAGTGAGGAGCGCGAGCATTCGCGTCTTCATCTCTTTGTAGCCCTCCGCTATTTCTTTAGCTGAGGCGCATGCACCTCAGCGGGCCAGCACAGCGCTGGCCTCTGGCGGCATTGTGCCTGATTCTCTGCTGACTTGCGCTCAGGTTTCCCCTGCTTCTGGGCGAACCCCTTATTGAGCGAGCCGTTCCTCAACCCACGCGTCAAACGCGGCCAAAAGGGGTCGCCGTTCCGCTTCTTTAAGGAAGGCAACCTCGTACCCCGTGCGGGCGAGGGCGAGGAGTTCGGTAACAGTTGCACCGAGGCGCCGGCGGACCCTCAGGTACTCCTCGGAGAGGGTCAGGTCGCTGACGATCAGGTCGTCGGTATTCAGGGTGACGCGCACGCCGCGGCGGTGGAGGGCGAGGATCGGGAAGTCGCCGTATCCAGGAACGATCGCCGCCTGAACGTTGCTTGAGGGGCAGAGGTCGAGCACCACGCCGCGCGCGATCAGCTCCTCGCACAGGGCTGCGTCATCAACGGCGACGGCGCCGTGCGCGATACGCGTGGGCGCGACCTCCAGCGCGCGGCGAACCTGCGCCGCGCCACCCCACTCGCCCGCGTGCAGCGTGATCGCAAGACCGCCACTCCGCGCAACATCAAACGCATCTTTAAAGGTGAGTGGGTCGGGGAAGGCCGCCTCGCGACCGGCGAGGTCAAAGGCAACCACGCCAAGATCTTTCGCTGCTACGGCGGCGACCGCAAGTGCACGGTTCTCGTCCACGCTGTGCGAGCGCAGCGCGGTGACGATCAGTCGCACCTGTACACCGACCTCCGCGGCAGCTGATCTGGCACCGCGCGCAACAGCGGCGATCACCTGTGACTGCGTCAGCCCCTTCGCCGTATGGAGGTGCGGCCCCCAACGGAGCTCCATATAGCGAACGTTCTCTGCCGCCTTGGCGCGGACGACGTGATCCGCCAGGCGCTCAAGCGCCTCTTCGTCTTGCAGGAGGGCGATCGGCAGATCAAATGCGCGGAGTAGATCGGCCTGATCAACGCAGCGTTCTGGCGCAACGAGCGCGGCGCGCATCCCCGCCCAGTCGCGTGGCGCATCAACCTTTCGCGTGCGCGCCAACTCAAGGGCGAGTGTCGGATCGAGGGAGCCATCAAGGTGCAGGTGTAATTCGGGTTTCGGGAGCTCGGTGAAGAAGCGCAGGTCGTCATCTGGTCGAATGAAGTCTGGCTCGTGCACCTTCTGCATGTGGACCGCCCCTCTAATGCTCCCCTTGCCTCAAGTTCGTGCGCAGAGGATACTCCTCCCATGAGCCTCTCACTCCCTACCGCCACAGATTCGCGAGCACTGGCCGGCTGGCTTCGCAACGTCACCCCAGTTGATCGTGTTGGGGTGGAAGAGCGCGTGGCGGCGCTCAAGACGCGATCAATCAAGAAGTCGACGAAGGTCTGGGCGCTGCGGCTTGCGATCAGCATGTGCGACCTCACCACGCTGGAGGGGAAGGACACGCCAGGGAAGATCCGTCAGCTCGCCGCGAAAGCGGCACGTCCGCACCCAGGCAACGCTGACGTTCCGTCCGTGGCCGCCCTCTGTTGCTACCCGGACCTTGTCACCGTTGCAAAGGAGGCGCTCGCAGGGAGTGGCGTGAAGGTTGCCGCGGTCGCCACGGCGTTTCCGAGCGGGAGGTCCTGGCTTGACCTGAAGATCGCGGAGACGAAGCACGCAGTCGCCGCGGGCGCCGATGAGATTGACATGGTCATCGACCGTGGCGCGTTCCTCTCCGGTGACTACGCGAAGGTCTGGGACGAGATTGTGGCGGTGAAGGACGCCTGCGGACCAGCACACTTGAAGGTGATCCTTGAGACAGGCGAACTCGGCAGCTATGACGAGGTGCGCCGCGCCTCTGCCCTTGCGATTGCGGCGGGGGCTGACTTCATCAAGACGTCAACCGGAAAGGTGACGCCAGCGGCAACGCTCCCCGTCACCCTCGTCATGCTTGAATCAATCCGCGAACACTGGAACGCAACCAATCGCGTCGTCGGCATGAAGCCTGCGGGCGGCATTCGGACGGCGAAGGAGGCGATCCAGTATCTGGTCGTCCTTCATGAGACGCTCGGGCCAGCCTGGATGACTCCAGACCGTTTCCGATTCGGTGCATCAAGCCTGCTAAACGACCTGCTGATGCAGCTGGAGAAAGAGGCGACGGGCGCCTACGCAGATCCGGACGACTTCACCCTCGACTGAACTGGAGCGTTCCGCGTGGGCGCCGAACCGCGTGGACCTACGAACCGATCGGGTGCCAGACGGTTTTCATCTCGAGGAATGCGGTCATGCCGTCAATGCGCTCGCCACGCTCCCCTGTGAACGCGTTCCCCCGATCCTTCTCGCCGTGCGGACGGCGCGCGATGCGAGCAACATGCTCCGCGGCCCCTCGCTCCGCGTCCGTGAGCAGTTCGTCAGGGCAGCCCCAGAGGTCGATGCCGTCAATGTCCGCATGACGTGAAAGGTGTGGCATGAGCTCTGCGCGTCGGCCAGTGAGGATGTTCACCACGCCCGCCGGAACATCACTCACTGCGAGTGTCTCCGCGAGCGTGACGGCGGGGAGCGGCGCCCCCTCGCTCG
>DMUR01000031.1 GCA_003476885.1 Chloroflexota bacterium | reverse complement strand
TGACCGATGTGGTTCGCCTCGCCGCAGAACGAACCCTTGAAGCAGGGGGGGCAATCATCGGCGGACTCGCCGATTTCTTTAGCGCACCATTTCGCAGTGCCGAAGACGGCCCAGCACTCTCGGGACCGGTTGGGATTGCTGTTGGGGTTGCCGGAGCAGCTGAGCGACTCGGATTCAGCGGGCTCCTTCAGATTGCTGCCCTCCTCTCTGCGAATCTTGCAATCCTGAACTTGCTCCCTATTCCACCGCTCGACGGCGGTCGAGTCGCCGCACTCCTCCTTCGTCGCGCGCTTGGCGGAGAGCGCGGAAGAAAGGTCGAGCAGGCACTTGTCACGACGGGAGCGCTCGCAATGCTCCTCCTCTTCTTCTGGATCACGCTCGGGGACCTCGCAACGGTCTTTGGCGGAGGTGCGTGATGAGTCGCAACCTCCCTGTGGTCCCACGCCCAGCTGCTGATCGGCCAGATCTGCTGCGTCCAACGCGTCGCGCAACACCGTCAGTGAGTGTGGGTGGCGTTCTTGTTGGTTCTGCACATCCGATCGTGGTGCAGTCAATGACAAATACGGACACTGCGGACGCGGCTGGAACGGCGGCGCAGGTTGCGCACCTCGCGGGTGCAGGCAGTCAGATCGTGCGAGTCACCGTGAATAACGAGGAGGCTGCAGCCGCTGTTCCTAAGATCGTGCGCAGGCTTGCCGACGAGGGAGTGACCGTGCCAATTGTTGGTGATTTCCACTATAACGGCCACAAGCTCTTGGCCGCCTATCCAGCAACCGCTGCTGCACTCGCAAAGTATCGAATCAATCCAGGCAACGTTGGCACCAAGCGCCGCGATGAGAACTTCCAAACCATCGTCAAGATAGCTAATGAACATGCGAAGCCTGTCCGAATCGGTGTGAATTGGGGCTCACTCGACCAAGATCTGCTCACTCAGTTGATGGAGGAGAACGCAAAATCTAGTGCGCCAGAGAGCGCACGTGCCGTGACGATTGAGGCCATCGTTCGAAGTGCGCTCCAGTCCGCGGAACTTGCGGAAGAGACAGGGGTGCCGCACGACCGCATCCTGCTCTCTGCAAAGACATCAAGCGTTCGTGATCTGATTGATGTGTATCGAGAGCTTGCCTCTCGGTGTGATTACGCGCTCCACCTCGGCCTCACTGAAGCGGGGATGGGGATGAAGGGGATTGTTGCCACCTCGTCTGCGCTGGCGATCCTCCTTAACGAAGGGATCGGGGACACCATTCGCGTCTCGCTCACCCCAGAGCCTGGAGGGGATCGAGCCCTCGAGGTTGAGGTGGCCCAGCAACTCCTGCAGTCGCTCGGACTGCGTGCCTTCTCACCGCAGGTGACCTCGTGCCCTGGATGCGGGCGGACTACCAGTGTCTTCTTTCAAGAGATGGCCCAGCAGATCCAGAACTATCTGAAGTCGCAGATGCCAGTTTGGCGCGATCGTCACCCTGGCGTTGAGGCGATGGAGGTGGCGGTCATGGGGTGCGTGGTCAACGGACCAGGGGAGTCCAAACACGCCAATCTTGGAATTAGCCTGCCGGGCACCTTTGAGGAGCCGGTTGCCCCCGTCTTCAAGGATGGTGCGCTGCTGACAACGCTGCGAGGCGACCGAATCGTCGCGGAGTTCACGGAGATCCTCGACCGCTACGTCGCCGAGCACTACCCGAGCCGCTAGGCACCCCGCGATACGCCCCGCGCGGGGGCTGGGAGCCCGCCTCGTGGCTGATGGCACGGTTTGAGCCTCGCTGGAGGCGTGCTATGATGCCCCCAATAACGGCCGCCGGACGAGAGACGTGGGTGACCCCCGCGTCTTTTTTTATCGGGGCTGCCAAGCGAGAAGGGAGGCAGAAATGAGCAAGGAGCTTGTTGGCGCCCTCGTACAATTGGGTGCTGAGCGCGGAATTGACCGCGAGAGCGTGTTGCAGGCGGCAGAAGAGTCTTATGCCGCGGCCCTCAATCGCCGACACGGCGCGGCAGACATCCATGTCCGGCTCGACCCAGAGACGGGTTCGATGCGCGTCTTCCGTGCCCGTCGTGTCGTTGAGGAGGTTCTCACGCCTGGGGCCGAATGGACGCTCGAAGAGGCGCAGGCGGCCCACCCAGAGGCCGCGCTTGGCGCGCTCATTGAAACTGAAGAGATGAGTCCAGATATGGGGCGAATCGTGGCCGCACAGGCTCGACAGACCCTGCAGGCGCGACTCGTCCAGATCCAACGTGAACAGGTGATGCGATCATTCGCCGAACGCGAAGGGGAGATCCTCACTGGCGTTGTCATGCGCGTGGACCGCAGGAACCTCGTCCTCGATGTTGGGCGCGCGGAAGCGTACCTCCCATCCACCGAGCTTTCGCCGCTCGACACGTTCCGAATTGGAGAGAATGTAAAGGCGCTGCTTCTTGAGGTTCGCACCACCGTACGCGGACCCGAGATCCTGCTCACGCGATCACATAAAAACTTCGTGAAGAAACTCTTCGAGCTTGAAGTTCCGGAACTCGGCTCGGGCTTGGTTGAGATCACCTCAATTGCACGTGAGGCGGGTCACCGCGCAAAGGTCATCGTGAACGGTCACCAGGTTGGTCTTGACCCAGTCGGCACCGTCGTTGGCCAGCGTGGCGCACGCGTGCAGGCCGTGGTTGAAGAGCTCGGTGGAGAGAAGATTGACATCATCGCCTTCACCGATGATCCCGCAGAGATGATCGGCCGGGCGCTTTCACCAGCTCCCGTGGTCTCTGTTGTTGTTGATGAGAACGCAAAGTCTGCAGTCGTCACCGTTCCAGAGCACGCGCTCTCACTAGCGATCGGTCGCGAAGGGCAGAACGCCCGACTCGCTGCGCGCCTAACTGGCTACCGCATTGATATCGCAAGTGACGGAACTGGCAGCCCAGCGGTGCTTGCTCCGGAAGGCGCTGAGGCGGTCGCGGTAGAGGGTGAGGCATAGGTACGCACAGAGCGGTGGAGCGCACGTGTGTGCTTTGCAGGCGGCGCTTCGCCACGCAAGAGTTGCTGCGAATCAGTCGCGACGGAGACGGTGCGCTGCGTACTGGAGAGCGTGGCGGACGCGGAGTGTGGATCTGTAGTGGCTCGCATGAGGCTGGCCTTCATGCAGGGATCCGTCAGGGCCTGCGTGGCCCGGTAAGCGATGAAGAGGCTGATGTGATCGATCAGGCGCGTCGCGCCTGGATAGAGACGACGAGCGAAAGGAGGGGAGCATGACGAAGCAGAGAAGGAGCGTGCGACCCGTTCGACCTGACCGCGCGAACCCTGAACCGCGGCCACCGAAGCCGCTGCAGGTGCATGAGACAGGAATTCTGGTGCTGCCACCGTCAATGACCGTTGGTGAACTCGCACAGATCCTCCGAGTTAACCCGGCCGACATCATCAACCCCCTAATCCGCAGTGGGGTTTTCGCCACCATGAACCAAGGAATTGATCGCGAAACAGCCGCGCTGATTGCAACAGAGCTCGGGTTCAACGTGGCAGAGCCGGAACCAGAAGAAGTGGAAGAGGCTCCTACAGAGGCACCTGAGGCTCCACCCGCGGCAACCAAGCAGATC
>DMUR01000043.1:21311-28026 GCA_003476885.1 Chloroflexota bacterium | reverse complement strand
GCGAATGAGCAGCAGATCAACTTCCCGATCGTCTACACCAACGCCCGCGCCGGCACCGCAACGCTCGATCTTGAGAAGCCTGGCACCGACCTCATCCCACTCTTGGACGTGGTGCTCGAAACCGCGCCAGCGCCGATGCACGAGCCTGGCCACCCGCTACAGGTGCTGATCACGAACCTTGCGGCAAATGACTTCGTGGGGCGCATCGCCGTTGGACGCATTCGCAACGGGATCGTGCGCAAGGGGGCGAAGATCACCATCCTCCGCGAAGAGAGCGCGATCAGCGGAACGGTGACGTCGCTCACGCTCCCGATGGGGATTGAACGCGTTGAGGTTGCTGAAGCTGGACCCGGTGAGATTGTTGGCATTGCAGGTCTCGCCGATGTTGAGATTGGCGAGACGATCACCGACCCTGCAGATCCGCGACCGCTCGAACGACTCCACGTTGATCCGCCAACACTTCAGATGACGTTCGGCGTGAACACGAGCCCGATCGGCGGCAAGGATGGAAAATTCCTTACGTCGCGCCAGTTGAAGGCACGCCTTGAGAAGGAGGTGCTCGGCAATCCAGCGATTGAGGTGAGCCCAACGGATACGGGCGAAGCCTTCCAAGTGCGTGGACGCGGCGAACTCCAACTTGCAATCCTGGTGGAGCAGATGCGACGCGAAGGGTTCGAACTTGAAGTGTCGCGCCCTGAGGTGCTCTTGCATAAGGGGCCAAACGGCATCGAGGAACCTTTTGAGCAGCTCACCATTGACGTCCCTGTCGACTTTGTTGGAGTGATCACGGGGATCATGGCGGAGCGTCGTGCGCGCATGGAGAACATCCAGCACGGCGCAGACGGCCGAGCCCGCGTTGACTTCCTGATCCCAACGCGTGGCCTGATCGGCGTTCGTGGTCGTATCCTGACCGAGACGCGCGGCACCGCGCTCATCCACCAGCTGAGTGCCGGTTACAAGCCGTGGGTTGGCGAGATCCCGCACCGCACGAATGGCTGCCTCATCTCC
This sequence comes from Chloroflexota bacterium, assembly GCA_003476885.1. Lineage (GTDB taxonomy): Bacteria > Chloroflexota > Limnocylindria > Limnocylindrales > Limnocylindraceae > Limnocylindrus. The sequence continues at coordinate 27,018 of DMUR01000043.1, read as the reverse complement.
GATCGCACCGGTGTGACGACGGGCTACGCCCTTTACGGCATTCAGGAGCGCGGCGAACTCTTCGTGACAGAAGGGGAGCAGACGTACGAGGGACAGATCATTGGAGAGAGCGCCAAGCCTGGAGACATGGATGTCAACGCGGTGCGCGAGAAGAAGCTCACCAACATGCGCACCCACTCCCACGACGAGGCGATCCGACTCACACCGCCGCGACGCATGGCGCTTGAAAACGCGCTTGAGTTCATCGGCCCTGATGAGTTGATTGAGGTCACCCCATCGGCGCTTCGACTACGCAAGCGACTCCTCAACGAAAATGATCGTCGTCGCGATGCTGGCCGGCGCGCCGAGATGCGCGAGGCGAACTAGTTCTTCCGATGAACGTTGCACGGATCTTCGCCGATCACGCTGCAGGTTCGCCTGTTCGAACAGAGGTCGCAGAGCTACTTGCTGCGCTCTACCGCGACGGGATTGGAAATCCTAACGGTGGCCATGCTGAAGCGCGACGCGCCCGCGCGCTCCTTGATGAGGCGCGCGCCACGATTGCGGAGACGTTCGAGGTGGAGTCACGTCAGGTGACCTTCACGGGGAGCGCCTCCGAAGCGCTCGCACTGGCGCTATCCAGCGAGCTCTCCGACCCCGGGGCACTGCTGACAACGGCTGCGGAGCACCGCGGCGCACGAGCACTCGCCAATCGGCATCAGGCTGCTGGAGGGTCGGTCGAGCTGATCCCAGTGAGCGCAAGCGGGGCGTGGCATCTGGACGGTCTCCGTTCGCGCCCAAACGCCGTGGGACTCCTGGCGATCTCGTCAGGCGAACTTGGGACCGAACAAGACCTCGCCGCACTCCGAACGTTGTGGCCCGAGTCTGACTCAGGCGCGCTGATCCTTGATGCCGTACAGGCGGTCGCGTCGCGTGCGTTGCGATTTTCTGAGACTGGTGCGACGCACCTCGTCATCGGTTCTGCAAAGCTGGAAGGACCAGCGGGTATCGCGGCGCTCATCTCAGCACCTGATCGCCGCCTGAAGCCACTTGTTCCGGGTGGTGGACAGGAGAGAGGGCGCCGTGGCGGGACCGAAGCGGTGCCTCTCGCTGCAGCGTTTGCGCATGCCGTGGCGCTGACGGCACGTGAACGAGAGGGGACACGCCGGCACTTGAATGCACTCTCGAGCGCCTTCGATGATGCGCTTGGCGCGCCAGAGGGTCACGGGCTGCGTCGTACTGGCCCCGCTGATCGTACGAATCGACTCCCCGGACATCACTCGTACGCCGCGAACTGGGCCCTTGGTGATGACCTTGTGGCCGCACTTGATCACGCGGGTCTCGCCATCTCAACAGGATCTGCCTGCATCAGCGGCTCACGTGAGCCGTCAGAGGCGCTCGCCGCCTGCGGCCTCTCGGACGACGAGTCACGCGGCGGGATTCGGATCTCTTTTGGACGAACGAACAGCATTGGCGAAGCAGAGCGGGCTGCGGCGATCGTTGCAGCAACATGTGCGCGCATCCGCGATCAGGAGCTCACTGAAGTGCGATCCACATGAGCACACACGGACTTCCCAGCGGGTGGCTTGCGGAGCCGGAGGCGGCGCAGTCGGAGCGAGTGCTCGTTGCACTCTCTGGAGGCGTCGATTCCTCCGTTGCAGCAGCGCTCCTTGTAGAGGCTGGACACCAGGTGGTTGGCGTATGGATGCGACTTCACGATGCTGCTGATCGTGTGGACGGCGGGAGGAAGAGTTGTTGCACCCTTGACGCGGCGGACGATGCGCGTCGCGTGGCGGACCAGCTGAAGATCCCATTCCACATTCAGAACCTTGAGCGCGAGTTCGCCGATGCGGTGCTCGAGCCATTTGTTGGCGCGTATCTCGGCGGAGAGACGCCGAGCCCCTGCGTCGGCTGCAATACCGCGGTGAAGTTCGGCGCACTCGTGGGGAAGGGGAGTGCGCTATTTGGTTGCGAGGCGGTTGCTACCGGCCACTATGCGCGACGCGCGGTGAGCGCCGACGGCGGTTCATGGCGCTTGCGTACTGCAGTGGATCACGACAAAGACCAGACGTATTTCTTGCATGGCCTCCGTAGCGACGCGATCGCTCGGGCGCGCTTCCCTCTTGGGGGGATGACAAAGCCAGAGGTTCGTGAGGTGGCACGCGCGCGCGGACTCCCAACGGCGGAGAAGCCAGAGAGCCAAGAGATCTGCTTCGTCCCAGACGGCGATTATCGTTCGCTCTTACGCACGCGAGGCTGGGAGCCACAGCGCGGAGAGGTTGTTGACGAGAAGGGTGAGGTTGTCGGCACGCATGAAGGGAGTGCAGGATTTACCGTTGGCCAACGCCGTGGGCTCTCCGTGACGGGAGGGGCGCCGCGTTATGTCAGCGCGATTGATCCGCGGACGAATCGCATCACGATCGGCCGCCGCGAATCGCTTGAGCGCAGAGAGATCCATCTGACGGGGGCCGCCACGCCGAGCGGAGAGTTGCCTGCTGGCGTAGTTCTTGATGGCGCGGCAAGGATCCGGCATCGCGGAGTAACGGCGCCGGGGCGCTTGGTAAGTAAGGGGGGTGGGGCAGCAACACTGGAGTTGCGCGATCCTCTCTGGGCACCATCCCCTGGCCAGACGGTGGTGCTCTATGACGGTGAGACACTTGCCGCTGGTGGTCAGATCAGTGCTCACGCGCCGCTGCATGCTTGAGCCTGCGCCACTCTTGATTGGCCTGACGATTGCGGTGGCAACGCTTGCTGGGCGCCTCCTCGCGATCCGGGCGCTTCTCCCCATCGCGATCGCTGCCGCGGGGGTCGGTGCGTTGCTCGGACAACTCCTCGGCGAGCGAGTCCTTGGTGGGCTGATCCCAATCGGTGGTGTGGCATGGCCCGCCCCGCTGGTCGGCGCACTGATCGCTGAACGACTCGCGGCCCGTATCGTAAGCGGCTGGGAGCGTGGTCGACAGCCCTAGCGGCGACGGAGCTCGTGGATCCCTCTGCTACGCTCGGTTCATGAAGCGAGACCCACGGATTCCTTCATATGGCGCCGCCGAACTGCGGTCGCGATTCATCGCCTTTTTTGAGGCTCGCGGGCATGCCGCCGTGCCGAGCGCCTCGCTTCTCCCAGCAGGAGATGCGACCCTCCTCTTCACGAACTCTGGGATGGTGCAGTTCAAAGAGCTGTTCAGTGGTGCAGAGACGCGCTCGTATACCAGGGCGGTTGACTATCAGCGCTGCCTTCGGGTGGCGGGGAAGCACAACGACTTTGAGGAGGTTGGGCGCACGCCTCGGCACCACACCCTCTTTGAGATGCTCGGGAGCTGGTCGTTCGGCGATTACTTCAAGCGCGACGCGATCATCTGGGCGTGGGAGTTTTTGACGGTAGAGCTTGGCATCCCAGCCGACCGGCTCGCCGCGACGATCTATTCCGATGACGAAGAGGCAGCGGCGATCTGGCGGGACGAGATTGGCCTCCCCGCGGAACGCCTCGCTCGCTGGGGGAACGTAGAGAAGGGTGACGATGCCAACTTCTGGCGCATGGCCGAGACCGGACCGTGCGGCCCATGTTCGGAGATCCACTTTGATCGCGGCGCTGAGCTCTCCTGTGGTTCGACGTGTACCCCCGATCACTCTGAACAGTGCCCGCGTTGGCTAGAGATTTGGAACCTTGTCTTTATGCAGTACGAACAGCACGCGGATGGTCGACGCACCGAGCTTCCATTTAAGAGTGTCGACACTGGGATGGGGCTCGAGCGACTCGCCAGCGTCAGCCAACAGGTGCTCTCGAACTATGACACCGACCTCTTCCTCCCAATCCATGCGCTCTTGCAGAAGATCACCGGTCATGACGGAGCGACGTTTGAGAAGCAACGGTTCAGCTATCAGGTGATTGCTGACCACTCGCGTGCGGTGACGTTCTTGCTCGCGGACGGCGTACGTCCAGGGAATGAGGGGCGAGGCTATGTGTTGCGCCGCATCATTCGGCGTGCGGTTCGCCACGGCCGACTTCTTGGGATTGAGCGGTCGTTTCTCCCTGAGGTTGCACGTGCGGTCATTTGGATTATGAGCGAGGCATACCCATACCTCCGTGAGAGTGAAACGGTTGTTGTGGAGTCACTTGAGCGTGAAGAGGCACAGTTTGCACGGACGCTCGACGGCGGGTCGGCCCTCCTTGCCGATGCGTTGGCGCCACTCGCAAAGGGGGCGAGCGCGGTTGGGATGCGCGCCGATCAACTCCCTGATGGTGCGCCGCAACTCGACGGAGGCGTCGCCTTCAAGCTTCATGACACGTTCGGGTTCCCCATTGATCTCACCGTTGAACTCGCCGCTGAGCGCGGCGTTGCGGTGGACCGTGCCGGGTTTGACGCGGCGCTCGCAGAACAGCGAGAACGCTCTCGTGGCGGGAAGAAGGCCGAGCTTGCCGAGCACGCCGCCTCCGTTGCGCAGCTGGAGGAGATGCTCCGAGCCGTTGGCGAGACGGAGTTCATCGGGTACGAACATCTTGAGGGGAGCGCCACGGTGAAGGGGATCCTGACGGAGTCGGGGAGCACGGCGCGCGCCGAAGCGGGGAGTGCGCGACTTGTGGTTGAGCGAACCCCGTTCTATGCCGAACGTGGCGGCCAGGTTGGCGACCAAGGCGAACTGCTCGGGACGAACGGGGCAGCAATTGGCCGCATCACGGACACGCAGCGACCGGTTGGCGCAATGACGCTGCACGAGACGGAGCTGCGTGGGCCGATCGCCGTAGGTGACAAAGTCACGCTGCGTGTAGACGCGCCGCGGCGGGCGGCAACGGTCCGTAACCATACTGCGACCCACTTGCTTCATCGTGCGATCCGCATCGTTGCGGGCGCCGATGCTAAACAGCGCGGTTCACTCGTCCACCCCGAATACCTTCGGTTTGACTACCCGCTCGACCGTGCCTTGACGCGCGACGAGCGCGACGCGGTTGAGGCCGAGGTGCAGCGCGCGATTCGGTCCAACATTCCGATTGTGGCGGCACAGATGAGCATGAAGGAGGCGGTGGACGCTGGTGCAGACGCCTTCTTCGACGAGAAGTATGGCGAGCGCGTTCGTACAATCAGGATGGCGGACTACTCCCATGAGCTCTGCGGAGGTACCCACTGCAGCGCAACAGGCGAGGTGGGGAGCTTCGTCATCACCTCTGATCGCAGCATCGGTTCTGGCCTACGTCGCATTGAAGCCTTGAGCGGCCCAGTGGCGGACGAGTATCTGCGTGCACGTGTGAAGAGCGTTGAGGCGGCGGCCGACCTTCTTGGGCTCCAGGATCAAGAGCTGCTCCTTCAGAAGATCACCCAACTTCAGGCGGAGCTGAAGGGCGCGAAGCGCCGGGCACGTGAGGGTGGTGCGCAGCGCGTTGACCCCGCCGCGCTGGTTGCAAGGGCGGCGAGCGCACCTGCTGGCCACCGAGTCCTTATTGCCAGCGTGGATGTAGAGGACGTTGAGGAGCTCAAGGAACTCTCGAATCAACTTCGTAAGCGCATGGGCCCTGGTGTCATTGCCCTCGTACGTTCAGGGGGAGCGCCAGACATCCTTGTTGTCGTTGAGGGGGTTGATGCAGCGGTGGCCAACGCAGGGAGCATTGTCTCGGTTGGCGCGGTGGCAATCGGCGGGCGCGGCGGCGGAAAGGCGAACATGGGCCAAGGGCGTGGCGCGGAAGGGAGCGATGCGGCACTCGCGATTACAGCGATGGCGGCTGCTCTCGGCGTCCCCG
>DMUR01000043.1:14744-21183 GCA_003476885.1 Chloroflexota bacterium | reverse complement strand
GCGGATGCGGCACGGCTTGCCGTCATCTGTGGTGAACAACGCATTGAACGACTCGTGATCGGACTCCCGCTCCACAGTGATGGACGAGCGAGCACGCAGGGTGAGAAGACGCTCCGCTGGGCAGACGAGATCGCGAGGCATCTTCGCCTGCCAGTGATGTTCATTGACGAGCGCTACTCGTCAGAGCGCGCCAAGGAGCGGGTGGGTCGGCAGGGGGGTGGCGCAGGCGGCGGCGAACCTGGCCCACGTCGACGCGCGGCATACCGTGCATCCATTGACCAAGCGGCGGCTGAACTCATCCTCGAGGACGAAGCCGATCCGAGCCTTCACGTTGATCCAGGCCTGATTCGCGCGGGGGGCGAGGGGTGAGCACCACGCGTCGACTTGCGCTGCTCGCCACGCTTCTTCTGCTACTTGCCGTGGGTCGTGTCGCGGCCCCCTCAATCCTGGGCGACGCGCTCATCAGCGCTGGTCTGCGTTCACCTGGGATCCTTTCGCTCCCACTGATTGGCGACATTGCGGTTGAGCGACTCGGTGCGCGCATTTCAACTCCCGCATCTGACGACACGTCGCTCGTGAGGGTAGAGATCGCCGCAGGGAGCAGCACCGCTGCGATCGCTGAGCAACTCTATGCCGCGGGGCTGATTGCTGATCCAACAGGATTCATCGTGGCGGTTGGCCGTGCTGGGCTCGAGGGGCAGCTGCAGGCGGGAGTCTTTCAGGTGGCGGGGAGCATGACGCCAGCAGAGGTTGCCGCGGCGCTGACACAGCCGTATCGCGAGCCGGCGATCGCCGTGCAGTTGCGTGCAGGCCTTCGCCTCGAACAGATCGTTGCGCAAGCGGGGACGATCGATCTCCCCTTCACGCAACGCGAACTCCTTGACCTCTTGCGCACGCCACCCGCCGCACTGATCGCCGACTACGACTGGCTTGACCTACCTCGCGGGGGAACGTTGGAGGGGAGACTCGGATCTGGCACATTCAATGTGCCTGTCAGCGCCACTGCCGAGCGCTTTGTCCGCATGCTGCTCGATCGCTTCGCCGAGCAGGTTCCTGCTGAGTTGCGCGGCAGCGCGGCAGATGGACGCTCATTCCATGAGGTGCTGACCCTCGCCTCGATCGTTGAACGAGAGGCGGCCCTTGACGAGGAGCGACCGCGAATGGCGGGCGTCTACGCGTATCGCCTTCAGGAGGGGATCGGTCTCTTTGCAGACCCGACCATCATCTGGGTGGCCGACTCAGCGGCACTTCGAACCTTGAAGCTCTCACAGTGGGAGAACTACGAGTTCTGGACCTTCCCACCTCAGCCGTATGTTGGCCTGGTGCCGCCACGAGTGCCGCAAGACCTTGTCCCCTGGAACACCTTTGTGCGCGGTGGGCTCCCGCCAACACCCGTCGCTTCTCCATCGCGCGCGTCAATTGAGGCGGCGCTCAACCCAGATATGAGCCGCAAAGAGATGTACTTCGTTCTGATCCCGGATAGTGGTGGCCGACACGACTTCAGTAAGACGCTTGCTGAGCACGAAGCGAAGGCCAAGAAGTACGGCTACAAGTGAGCGCAGTGGAGGCGAGGCGCCCGGTTCCAAGCGATTTCGCCGCGCCACCGAGCCAGGCAGACCTTCAACGATGGAGTGATGCAGATGCGGCGGCACGACCTGCCCGAATTGCGGCGCTTCGCGCGCGTGCCCGAGCGGAGGGCCTTGACGCACTCTTGCTTACGTCACACGCGGATGCGCGCTACTTTTCTGGCATCTGTTTCGGTCCCAATGAGGAGCCGACCGCTGGCGTAAGTGGCTGGACCCTCATCTCCGCGGACGCGTTCGCGATCTTTGCCGATTCGCGGTATACGGTGCAGGCGCGCCGTGAAGCGGCGCTCGCCACCCCGCTCGATCCAGGGAGTGATCCAGGTGCGGCAATCGCGGCGTGGGCGAAGGCCCACGGAATACGGAGCCTCGGGGTTGATCCTGGCGCTATCCGCCACGCGATCTGGGAGCGCATGCGAGAGGCTGCCCCCGGACTCACCCTGACGCCGACGAAAGGTTGGGGGGTTGCCCTCCGCGCCGTAAAGGAGCCAGCGGAGATCGAGCGGATCGCTGCCGCCTGCGCGGTAGCAGATCGCGCACTTGCCGCCGTCCTGCCGAAGCTCCTCCCTGGCGCAACCGAGGCGGAGGTGGCGTGGCTCTTGGAGCGCGAAATGCGTGAGGGTGGAGCCGAGGCGCTCGCATTTGATGTGGCCGCCCTTGCTGGCGCAAACGCCGCGCTCCCACATGGAAATCCGGGGGCTCGTCCGTTTCAACGCGGCGAGGTTGCCCTCTTTGACTTCGGTGCACAAGTTGCGGGCTATCGCAGCGACATGACGCGCACGCTCTTTGTTGGCGCTGCGTCAGATGTTGATCTCGCGCTCTACCAGCGCGTGCTTGACGGACAGCGGGCGGCGATCGCTGCGCTGCAACACGCGGTGGAGAGTGGGGCATCAGCGCTCCCCTCTGGACGCGCAGCAGACGACGCCGCGCGCGCGGCTATGGGTGACGTGGACGGCGTGTATGAACACGGGCTCGGCCATGGCATTGGGCTGCAGACTCATGAGTCACCCTCGCTCTCGCGCGGTGCATCCGAGGCCCCGCTCCCTTCGCCAACTGTGTTTAGCGTGGAGCCGGGGATCTACATTGAGGAGCGAATCGGGATTCGCATTGAAGATCTCGTTGCGGTTGACCTTGCGGGTCGCAGCCTGAGCACCCTCACGCGCTTCCCTTCCACACCCTTGATCGTGGGCTGACCGCTAGACTGGCAGGCAAGAGAGGGTCCTGGCCGAGCGGCCGTGAGGCTGAAAGAGAGGGGGAGCCAGATGATTTCAACCGGCGAACTTAAGAAGGGGATCGTCATTGAGTTGGAGGGTGACCTCTGGCAGATCCTTGAGTACCACCACATCAAAGTTGGTCGAGGCTCAGCGCAGGTTCGAATCAAGTTCCGCAACGTTCGGAAGCAGTCAATCGTTGAGAAGACCTTCCAGGCGGGTGAAAAGTTCCCACGCGCCACACTGGAGCGTCGCCCCGCGCAGTTTCTCTTTTCAGACGGCAACGATTACACGTTCATGGACACCTCAAACTACGACCAGTTCGTGATCACGGGCGACCAGCTCGGCGAGGCGAAGGATTACATCAAGGACAACCTCGTGCTTGAGCGAATCAGCTACGAGGAGGAGACGCTTGGGGTTGAACTCCCAATCAACATCGATCTGGTCGTCAAGGAGACGGATCCTGGCTTCGCAGGCGATACGGCGACTGGCGCGCGTAAGCCCGCCACCCTCGAGACTGGCCTTGTGGTGCAGGTGCCGCTCTTTGTGAGCGTTGGTGATGTCATCCGCGTGGATACGCGAACCGGCGAATACCAGACTCGCGTCTGATCACGCAGCCCGCCCCAGAAGAGGCACTCAGCGTCTCTGAAGTTGCGGCACGCATTCGTGCCCAAATCAGCGAAGACCCCCTCCTGGCATCATGTGCGGTCATTGGCGAAGTGCAGAGCAGCATGCGCAGCACGGCGGGGCACGAGTACCTCACGCTTCGTGACGCCGAGTCCACGCTTGATGCGGTTCGGTTCCGCGGGAGCATTCGTCCTGGTGAGGAGGTTCCAGCGGTCGGCGAGATCGTGATCTTGATCGGCAGGATTGATCTCTACACTCCGCGCAGCAGGTATCAGTTGATTGCGAGCACGCTGATTCGCCCAGGCGGGATCGGACTCCTCTCACAGGAGCTTGAGGCGCTGAGACGAAAGCTCCAGGCTGAAGGTCTCTTTGATGCGGCCCGTAAACGCCCAATCCCCCTTGCACCGCAAGGGATTGCAATCGTCACCTCTCGCTCGGGCGCGGTGTTGCACGATGTGATTCGCGTCCTGCGCGGATCTGCGCCACAGACGCGACTCCTACTCGTTCATGCCCCGGTCCAGGGTGCGACTGCACCAGCGGAACTCGCCGAAGCCATTCGCCGCGCCAATGCGCATGCGGCTCGAGAGGCACGCGCGGGGATTGGGAGGGCGCCGAGCGTGATCCTCCTTGCGCGAGGCGGAGGATCAAGTGACGATCTGTCCGCCTTTAATAGCGAGGAGCTCTTACGTGCGATCGCAGCCTCCCAACTGCCGGTGCTCTCCGCAGTCGGGCATGAATCGGATGTGACGCTCGCAGACCTTGTCGCGGATGATCGTGCGGGGACGCCGAGCATTGCGGCGGCACGACTCTCACCGAACCTTGATCTGATTCGCGCCCGACCGTTGCAACTGCTCGGCCGTGCATATCAGGAGGTGCAACGCATCGTCCTTCAGTGCGCGGCTGACCTTCGCGAAGAGGGTCGGTCGTTGATTGCAGCCGGACCTGAGAATCAGATTGAACGGGAGGAAGAACGCCTGGCACAGATGGGGGACGACCTTATGCGCGGGGCCCGACTCTCCCTTCGAGGGGCGGCGCACCAGGTACGACAGGCGCACCTCCTCCTTGCCGCCCTCTCGCCGCTCGCCATTCTCTCTCGTGGATATGCCATGGTTGAAGGGGAGGATGGGTTGATTGTGCGCTCATGGCGACAAGCTCCCGTTGGGCGTGAGATTCTAGTGCGGCTCGCCGAGGGGTCACTTGTGGCGAACGTGAAGCGCAGCGAAAAAGGGGGTCGAGATGGCGGCAAAGCGTCCTAAGTCGACCGGCGCGCTCCCCGAAGAGTTTGAAGCGACGATGCGCGAGCTTCGCAGTATCGTAGAGCGACTCGAATCAGAAGATGGCGGCCTTGAAGCCGCTGTCACCCACTTTGAGCGTGGCGTGAAGTTACAGCAGCACGCACAGAAGCAGCTTGAGGCTGCGCGATTGCGGATTGAAGAGCTGCTCCCTGAGGGTGGGTTAGCGGAGCTTGACGCAGATGATGACGAGGAGGAGTAGTGAGCGTTGAACCGCGCAAGGTTGTGGACGAAGGGATCGCGTTGCGTGCGGTCGGTCCGGACTCGCTCCTTGCGCGCCTGAGCGGGCCAAGCGACCTGAAGGGGCTCTCCTCAGCCGAACTCACGCAACTGGCCGAAGAGGTGCGCACGGCAATCATCGCCACCACGGCGGTAACGGGAGGCCACTTGGGCCCGAGCCTCGGGGTGGTGGAGCTGACGATTGCGCTGCATCACATCATGTCTTCACCCGTCGATCGGATCGTGTTTGATACTGGCCATCAGGCATACCCACACAAACTTCTCACGGGTCGCCTTGCTCGGTTCGGCAGCCTGCGTCAACTCGGCGGCATTGGCGGCTTCCCGCGCCGGAGCGAGTCGCCGCACGATGTGTTCGATGGCGGTCATGCTGGAACTGGGATCTCCATTGGCCAAGGCCTCGCGCTTGCCCGCGATGTTCGCGGCAGCAGCGAGAAGATCGCAGTCATCGTCGGCGACGCGGCACTCATGAGCGGACTTAGCCTGGAGGCGCTCAATGACATTGGACACCGTCAAACAAAGATGCTGATCGTGCTGAATGACAATGAGATGTCAATCTCGCCAACCGTAGGAGCAATCTCTACCTATCTCTCTAAGGTGAAGCTCTCCGGTACATGGCGAGAAAGCAAGAGTCGGTACGATCGCATCGTGGGGGCGATTCCACTCATTGGACCAACCCTCGTTCGGATCTCGAAGAGCCTCCGTCGCTCCGTCATCTCCTTTGCGCAGGAGCCTGGGCGACTTTTTGAAGACCTTGGGATCACCTATGTCGGCGTCTTGGACGGCCATAACCGCGTTCAGATGGAAGAGGCGTTTACGAGCGCGTTCAACATGCCAGGACCGGTGATCGTGCACGTGCGCACGCAGAAGGGTCGCGGCTACAGGCCAGCGGAAGCGGATCCGATCACCTTCCACGGAGCAGCACTTCCGAAGATGGAAGTTGGCGTCGCCACGGATTCATACGGCAAGGCGGGTGCGGTCCCCGTTGCCCCCGCACCGAAGAAGCCGAACTACACCTCCGCTTTCGCAGCGGAGCTTGTTGCTGCCGCCGCGGATGATCGGCGCATCGTTGCGATTACCGCTGGCATGCCAACTGGGACGGGCCTCGACACTTTCGCAAAGGCGTACCCAGATCGTTTCTACGATGTAGGGATTGCGGAACAGCATGCGGTTGCCGCCGCAACTGGAATTGCGATGGGTGGTGGTCGACCAGTCGTTGCGATCTACTCCACCTTCATGCAGCGAGCGTGGGATCAGATCGTGCACGACGCCTGCCAGAACGATCAGCCAGTTCTCCTCGGAGTTGACCGTGCTGGGCTCGTTGGCGAGGACGGGACGAGTCACCAGGGGATGTTCACGCTGACCGCACAGCGACAGATCCCGCGCCTTGTCATTGCGTCACCAAAAGATGAGCAGGAGCTCCGAGCGCTCGTTCGCACTGCGCTCGCACAGGATCATCCGTTTGCACTCCACTATCCTCGCGACAGCA
>DMUR01000043.1:9357-14714 GCA_003476885.1 Chloroflexota bacterium | reverse complement strand
ATCCGAAGCCGATCCCTGTTGGTAAGGCAGAGACGCTCGCTGAGGGGACCGATATCGTCATCGTCGGATTCGGCCCGATTGTGCAGCGCGGCATGCGCGTTGCAGAGCGACTCCGCAGTAGCGGACTCTCGGTCGGCGTGGTCAATGCGATCTGGGCAAGTCCGATCGATGACGAGCTCTATCGTCGCCTTGGGCGGTCTACAACGCTGATTGTCACCCTGGAGGAGAGCGTCGCTGCTGGGGGCTTCGGTGGGGCCGTCGTTGAATCGCTCGCGGCGGATCAGGCGGCAACTGGCCAGCCCGTCCGCGCCACGATCCTTAGCATTGGCATCCCGGCGGGAGCATTTGTTGACCACGGAAGTGTGAGCGATCTACGCACGCTGATCGGGATTGATGAGGCGGGGATCGAGCGCCAGATCCGTGCTGTCTGGGAGGCGCGCCGCCCAAGCTAGCCATCGTGCGGTACGCCACCCGAGTGTGGCCGTATGCGATGATGCGACTATGCGCCGCTACGGATTCGTCTACAACCCAACCAACGACCTTGCCCTTGAAGCGTGGGACGAGGCGGCAGGTTGGTGCGCCGCGCGCGGCATCGAACACTGGGGGTTCGCAGCCGAGGAGCGCGAAAACATCGCGGCGGCTCTCCCAGGCAGCGAAGTGCTCTTCTCCCTCGGTGGAGACGGCACCTTCCTCCGCGCCGCCGCCGCCGTGGCCGAGCAGAGCGTTCCACTCCTCGGTATCAACCTCGGCAAGATCGGCTTCCTCGCCCGCTCGGAGAGCTTCCAGCTCGCGAGCGCCCTTGAGGCGTTCAGTGAGGGGAAGTGGAGCGCGCAGGAGCGAATGGCGCTTCGTGCAACCGTGCAACGCGCCGACGGTGGGGAGCGCACCTTTACCGCACTCAATGATGTGGTGGTCGCGCGTGGGCGTCTTCCGCGCGTGGTTCGCTTGGATGTTGCGATCGGAGAGAGCCACCTTGCCACCTACATTGCAGATGGGGTGGTGGTTTCATCACCAACTGGATCCACTGGGTACTCCTTCTCCGCCGGCGGACCGATCCTTGACCCGGTGAGCCGGAACATCATCGTGACCCCAATCGCTGCCTATCTCGCCACACTTCGATCAGTGGTGGTCTCCGCCGACCAGGTAGTCATCTGCACGGTCGTTGACGGCGAAGAGGCGGTTATCTCAATTGACGGATGGATCGACGAGCCGCTCGCCACCGGTGATCGAGTGCGAGTTTCGGCCGCGCCACTCCCAATTCGTTTTGCTGAACTTCATGGCCTCGCCCCCTTCTGGGACCTTGTGCGCCAGAAGGTGGATCTCCTTCCACGGTGAGCGCCGCGAAGCGCACCCCCGCGAACGGCTCGCGCATCATTGAGCTCGGTGTCTCTGGGCTCGCAATCATTGACGCTGTCCGCGTTGAACTTGGTGCCGGGCTCACCGTTCTGACCGGCGAGACTGGCGCGGGGAAGAGCCTCATCGTTGACGCGCTCGCGCTCGCCCGCGGTGCGCGTGCCGATACTGATGCAATCCGAAGCGGCGAGGCGAAGCTCCGCGTGGACCTCCTGCTGAGCGCGGATGGAGCGGAACAGATCGTTGTCCGAGAGGTGCACAGCGAAGGGCGCTCCATTGCGCGCATCAACGACGAGCTGGTGACAATCGCGGCGCTCACTGCGGAGGTAGCGCCGCGGATTGAGATCCATGGGCAGCATGATCAACAGCGCCTAGGGGACCGGGGACGCCAGCGGGATCTTCTTGATCGCTGGTCAGAGACCCTCGAAACGAGAGAGAAGATCGGCGCGTTGGTTGAGCAGCGTGAACGCTTGCAGGTGGAGTTTGAGGAACTCGGCGGCGGTGACGCCCGACGTGAGGCACTGCTGCTGATTGCACGTGCGGAGCGAGATGACCTTCGGGGTGCCGCGATCGAGCCTGGGGAGGGGGAGCGGCTCCGTGAGGAGCTGCGTCGCGCCACGAGTAGTGATCGGATCGACGGGCTCCGCGCAGAGATCCTGGCACTCCTGGACGCGGATGATGAGAGCCTCCGTGCGCGTTCTCGACTTCTTGATAGGAGCGCACGTGAGCTGCTCAAACTTGATTCCGGGAGCGCATCACTTGCGGAGCGCATTAGCGCGCTCGCGGTAGAGATTGACGATCTCGCTCGTGATGCTGCGCGCGGCGAGGTAGGTGAGGCGTTGAGTCGTCCGGTTGCTGAGATTGAGGAGCGACTTGGGTTGATCCTTTCGCTGGAGCGACGCTTCCGCACCGATGAGGCGGGCCTCGCGGATGCCCTCGAACGCGCTGAGCGCGAGGTTGCACGTCTAGAAGGAGCCACGGAGCGGCAGGGTCAAATCCTGAAGGAACGAACCGCGCTTGCGGAGCAGATTGGAGTGCTCGCGGCGCAGTTGCGGGGCGCGCGAGTGGCCGGAGCCGGACGACTCTGTAAGGCGGTGAACCGTGCCCTTGAGTCGCTCGCACTCCCACCAACGTTCGAGATCTCTGTCACACCCCGAGCCGGTGGCGAAGACGACCCGCTGGTTGAAGGGGCTTCCTGCCTCGTGGATCGCAGTGGTGGGGACGACGTGGAGTACCTCTTCGCGCCGAATGCTGGAGAGCCCGCGGCGCCGATTGCGAAGATCGCATCTGGCGGTGAGCTGAGCCGAGTCTCACTCGCACTCGAGGAGGCACTCAGCGATGCGAGCGAAAGTCGGACGCTGGTCTTTGATGAGATTGATGCAGGGCTCGGAGGGCGCGCTGGAGAGACGCTCGGCAAGAGCCTGAAGCGAATCGCCACGCAGCACCAGGTGCTTTGCGTGACGCATCTCCCACAGGTTGCGGCGCAGGCGGACGTGCACCTGCAGGTGCGCAAGCGTGAGGAGGGGGGACGCACGATCACGGAGGTGCGTCGCCTTACCGGCGACGAACGGATGCGCGAGCTCGCGTCAATGCTCGCCGGCGACGCTGCAGGGAGTGGCGCAGAGGCTGCGGCACGGGAGCTCCTGGCAAAGGCGGGCCAGAGCGGATCATGAGCGGTGGACTCGCCGTGAGCCCACTCGATCGCATCATTGAATCGTGTCTCATCTACCTGAGCGTCGAGCGCAACCTCTCTCCGCGCACGCTTGACGCGTATCGCGGTGACTATCGATCCTTCGCCGCTTCACTCGGTCCGGGTGATGCCTGGCGCAGCGACGCGAAGGCGGCCCAGGCGTGGCTTGCGGGGGCGAACGTCGCTGTTTCAACCACGCGCCGCCGCGCCGCCGCGCTCCGCGTGCTCTACAGATTCGCGGAAGGCGAGGGGGAGTTGACTCGATCAATCAGCGCGGAGATTGATCTCCCGCGTACGCGTCGCAACCTTCCTGCGGTGCTTCGCCTGGACGACGTGGAGCGCCTGCTCCGCGAGCTTGCAACCGAGCAGGGTGACGGCGATCTTGCGCGCGCTGATGCACAGCGAGCCCACGCACTCGGTGAGGCGCTCTACGGGTCGGGGGGGCGCGTGAGCGAGATTGTTGCTCTGGATCTTGATGGCGTGGATCTTGAGGAGGGGAGCGTGCGTCTCTTTGGGAAGGGTCGGCGTGAGCGTGTGGTGCCGATCGGCGAGCCAGCGGTTGATGCGATTAGAGCGTACCGCGACAACGGTCGCACGGTTCACGCGGAGGCGAGCGCGCGACGTAGTCGAGCCGCGGTAGAGCCGAGCGCGCTCTTTCTTGCGCAGGGTGGCGTGCGCCTGCGACGCGAGTCGGCGTGGAGCGTGATTCGCGATGCGGCGAACCGCGCGGGACTCGGCACGGAGATCCACCCACATACGCTCCGCCACTCCTTCGCGACACACCTCCTTGATGGTGGTGCGGATCTACGGGTGGTGCAGGAGCTGCTCGGCCACGCTGACATCTCCACCACGCAGCTGTACACGCACCTGCTCGGAAGTCATGTGCGCGATGCGTACAAACGGGCGCATCCTCGAGCGTAAGCGGCTACCATTCAGCAATGGATGCAGTGACGTTCGCCCCACTCGTTGCTGCGCTCCTCCTGCTCCTGATCAGCTTTCCAGTGCATGAGGCGGCACACGCCACTGCGGCGTGGAGACTTGGCGATGGACATGCGCGGGCACTCGGACGCGTCTCCTTGGATCCGCGGCGCCACATTGACCCGCTCGGAGCTGGCCTTCTTCTCTTGTCTGCACTCTCTGGCGGAGGAATGATTGGCTGGGCGAAGCCAACCCCCGTCATGGCGCAGAGCCTACGAGGGGGGAGTCTTGGCTGGGCGATCGTCGCCGTTGCAGGCCCGCTGAGTAATCTGCTCCTCGCGGTCGTCGCGGCGGTACTTTACCGGCTGATTGGTAGCCCCCCAGCGACAGATCCAGTTGGAGTGTTGATCGTCTACTTCACCTACTTCAACGCTGCGCTTCTCTTTCTGAACCTGCTTCCGATTCCGCCCTTTGACGGTCGGGCGCTCCTCACCGGAGTTCTCGCCCTTGTCTCACCCCGCCTTGCTGACACGGTTGAAGGGTTAACTTCCTCACGGTTCGCCTTCCCCGTGGTGATCGTCCTGCTCTTCTTCACCCCGCTCGGCTCGCTACTAGGAGATCTGAGCTTCGGGTTAACGCAGGTGTTGCTTGGGTCGGGATGAACCGCCGGACGGTGCGCCCCGCGAGTGGCGCGAGGAGCGTATCCTTGGGCGTAAGTCAGGAAGGGGCGTGAGATGAGTCGATCGGTACTGGCAGAGGGGTTTGAGCTTCCGGATCCTGCCGCCGTTGACATTGAAGGTGTCGTCTTCCGGCGCGAGCAGGGGGGGCTCTTCGGTCGCTCCCGCTCCTATGTGGCGCTCGGAGAGTTCAGTGGACCCTACGGCCTCCTTCTTGCACTCATTGAGCGTGACGAGCTTGACGTCTGCCGCGTCCCACTCGCACCCTTTGCCGATGAGTTCCTCCGCTTCTTCGCGGAGATCCCTGACGACCGCTTGGAAACGCTCTCCGCATTCGTTTCGGTCGCTGCGCAGCTCATCGTTCTCAAGAGTCGGGCACTTCTTCCACGGCCGATCGTTCACCAAGGGCTTGATGCACACGACCTTGATGATGTTGATGAGGCGGTGGATCTGCGTGCACGACTCCTTCGCTACCGGGTCTTCCGTGATGCCGCTCGACTGCTCGGCGAGCGACTGCAGTCGCCGCTCTGGCAGCGTGAGCAGCCAACCCGCCTCCTCCCGCAGCCGAAGCCAGTACTCCTGGAGCCGCTGACCCCCGTTATCTCTGACCCGAAGCGACTCGTCCGTGCTGCGGCTCGCATTGCACTGCGTCGACGTCCACTCGCCGACCTTGCGCTCGCGCCGGTTGGCTTGAAGGTTTCAATTGGCGATCGACTCTC
>DMUR01000043.1:8791-9288 GCA_003476885.1 Chloroflexota bacterium | reverse complement strand
CGCCGTGATCGCTCGTTTATTGCGGTGACCTTCCTCGCCCTACTAGAGCTGGCAAAGCGGCGCGAGGTTGAGGTCATGCAAGATACGCTCTGGGGTCCGATTATCATCACAGAGAGTGCGCCTGAGAGCGTACATGCGTAAGGGGGGAGAATGAGCACCGAGAAGCGAGCGGGGGTAGCCCTCCCTGAGCGAACTCATCCGGCAACTGCCGCTGATCTTGAGGCGCTACTCTTTGTTGTGGATCGCCCGTTGACGAGGAAGGAGGCGGCGAAGCTCCTTGAGGTTGACCGCGCCGCGTTTGATCGCTTGGCGAAAGAGCTTCAGTCAACGCTCGCGGGGCGCGGGATCACACTCCTCACCCACGGGGACGAGCTTCAGCTGACGAGTGGCCCTGAGCAAGCGCGCGCCGTCCTGGCGTGGATCGGAACCGGTGGTTCCGACATGACCGCAGCCCCTCTTGAGACACTCACCGTGATTGCGTACCGACAGCCGGTGAC
>DMUR01000043.1:3797-8713 GCA_003476885.1 Chloroflexota bacterium | reverse complement strand
TGGTCGAAGAGGTTGATCGTCTAGAAACTGCTGGACGCCCGCATCGATATGCCACGACGATGGAGTTTCTCCGTAAGTTTGGACTCGCATCGCTGAGCGATCTCCCGCCGCTGGAGGGAGATGCGGCGTCAATCTTGAGCCTGCAACTCTCCAGTGAGGAGCCGTCACCCGCTGACGCCTCGCCAGACGAAGGTCCAACGACGCCAGCCGGCGAAGGAGCCCTCGCTGACTGATCTGATCCGCGTCAATGTGCTCGTCGCTGAGCGCTCGGGTCTCTCTCGTCGTGGCGCTGATGCAGCGATTGCGGCGGCGCGGGTTACGAGTGCTGGCCGAACCGTCCTCCTTGGCGAGCGAATGGAGCCGAGTTCACTCCTTGAACTTGACGGGAAGGCGCTCGCTGCGCGTAGTGGCGCGCCAGCTGATGTGAGCGATCCGCTTGGTGGCGCGGAGATGCTCGCGTGGCATAAGCCCTGGGGGGTCACCACAACGCACGCGGACCCACATGCTGAGATCACGCTGCCGCAGGCGCTCACTCCGCTCCTCGGCGAGACCCGCGCCGCGCGCATGCTCTCAATCGGTCGACTCGATCGGGAGAGCGAAGGACTGCTACTCCTCACTCCTGAGCGCCGCCTGGTGTCACCGATCGCACACCCGCGCGCCGGCCTTCAACGTGGATACGCAGTGATGTGCGACCTGCCGCTCGGACACGCGGAGCAGACGCGGTTGCGCGCAGGGATTCGGCTTACTGATGGATGGGCGCGCGCGCTTGACGCGCGGGAGATTCGCCCGGACGATCGACTCCCCGAGGACGTACTGGACGATGGGTCGGATCCTGCGCAGTGGAGCTACATCGCACTGGGAGAGGGCCGTCACCATGAGGTGCGCAGGCTATACGGCGCGATTGCACGTCCTGTGCGGCGGTTGATTCGCATCTCGTTCGGGCCAGTCCATCTTGCAAACATTCGCGTCGGCGAAGCACGCCCACTAGAAGTGGCAGAGCGAGCCGAACTCGGCAACGTCCTCCTCGCATCGGCAACCAAGACGGTGGTCAGCCCGTGACGCAGATCGCCATTGACGGACCAGCCTCAAGTGGGAAGAGCAGCGTCGGGGTCCGAGTCGCCGCATCGTTTGGGTACGGCTTCTTGGACACTGGACTGCTGTATCGGGCGGTCACGAGGGCGGCACTTGATGGTGGCGTGCTTGGTGCTACTGGCGCGCTCCTTGAGGGTACGGGAACCATCAGTGCAGGCGACGCAGAGAAGCTTGTGCAACTCGCGCACCTTGCGGACGTAGATCTTGAGAGTGGGAGTGCCACGATCGTGGTGGATGGCAGGCCCTTTGAAGCGTCAGAACTTGAGGGTGGCGACGTGGAGCGTGCCGTCGCCGCAATTGCAGCCATCCCAGAGGTTCGGGCAGCGCTCCGCAGCGTGCAGCGTGAGACTGCGATGCGTGGAGGGGTCGTGCTCGCCGGACGTGACATTGGAACGGTGGTCTACCCGGAGGCTCTACACAAGTTCTTTCTTGACGCGTCCGCTGAGACACGCGCGTTGCGTCGAGCAATCCAGCGTGGCTTTGCCGAGGGATCAGAGGAGCATCAGGAGGCACTGCGCAGCCTGATCGCTCGGGATCGGGAGGATCGCGGTCGAGCAGTGGCACCACTCCGCGCCGCTGATGATGCACTCCTCATTGTGACGGATTCACTCACGCTTGACGACGTTGTTGATCAGATCGTGCAGAGGGTGCGTTCGTCGTCACATGTCGCTTGATCGTCCACCGCTCGGCATGCGCCTCTCCGACGCGTTCGGAGCATGGGCCATTCGCCGCCTCGCACGCGAAATTGTCGTTGAAGGGATAGAGCGAATCCCGAAAGAGGGACCTGTCATCTTGGTTGGAAATCACATCTCATGGCTTGACCCGATCTTCTTAGCGTGCTGGCTAACGCCTGAGACTGGACGCGCGATCAATTGGATGGGGAAGGCGGAGGCGATGCGCTGGCCTCTGGTCGGCACCTTCCTGCGAGTTAATGGAGTGTTCGGTGTGCGGCGGGGGGCGGCAGACCTTGAAGCCTTTCGCTTGGCCGAAGGGGTGCTCCGAGATGGGAACGTTCTCGGGATCTACCCTGAAGGGACCCGTTCCCGCGACGGGAAGATTGGGACCTTCCGCGACGGCGCAGCACTTCTCGCGTTGCGGAGTGGGGCTCCCGTGATCCCCGTTGCAGTGAGCGGTACCCAGCAACTCTGGCCGCGGGGCGCACTACTCCCGCGACGGGCGGCAAGGATTCAGATGGTGATTGGCGAGCCACGCAGATTCACGTATTCAGCAGGCGATCGCCCAGCCCTTCCGCTCGTTGCCGAGCAGATGCGAGCCGCCGTAGCCACCCTCCTCCCGCACGAGTACCGCCCGTAGCGAAGCAGCACAACGCGAGGGCGATAGCCCTTCAGGTGGCCGGTTCGCTTGGATGGGTGGAGTAGGGGATAATCGCCTACATGGGAAGTGTCGAGAGCATCAGCATCGCAAAGCGAACAGGGGTCTGCTATGGCGTGCGTGAGGCGATTGACAAGGCGAAGGTTGCACGCGCCGAGGGGAAGGCAACGCACACGCTCGGGCACGTCGTGCACAACGAGGGACTGATCGCGGATCTTCATGCGCGCGGCATCGAGAGCGTGGAGACGCTCGACCAGGTGACCGAAGGCGCGGCAATCGTCATTCGTGCGCACGGGGTGACCCCGGAGGTGCTCCAGCGCGCAAATGATCGTGGCCTTGAAGTGATTGACGGTACTTGCACTTGGGTCGTACAGGAACATCGCGAGCTGGCAAAGCTCGTGGAAGAGGGCTACGAGATCGTGCTTCTTGGGACACCGCACCACCCGGAGGTCGTTGGCCTCCTCGGATTCGCCCCCAACGCGATTCTGGTTGACGAGGAGGAGGATTGGGCGAAGATTCCACGCCGCAAGCGCATGGCGCTAATTACCCAATCAACGCAACCGCCCTGGAAGTTTGAGCGGCTCGCCGCTTTCCTCGTCTCTCGCTGTCATGAGCTGAAGGTGCTGAACACCGTCTGTCCTGTCACGATTCGTCGCCAGGAAGACACGATGGAGGCGGCGAGATCCGTTGACATGATGGTAGTTGTGGGCGGGAGCAAGAGCGCGAACACAAAAGAGCTCACTCGTCTTTGCGAGATCAGCGGCACGCGAGCACTTCAAATTGAATCTGCTGCTGATCTACGTGACCCTGCACCATTCGCGGGTGTCATCCGAGTCGGAGTTACCGGTGGGACAAGTACGCCGATCGAGGATCTCGAACGGGTTGCCGCGCGCATTGCCGAACTGGCTGGAACCGAATCCGTGAAGGGGAGAGCAGGCGAGATCGCACGAGAGGCCCTCGCCTCCGCGGCGACACCGCAGTACCGAACCACCTCAATCACCGAACCGAGCGCCCAATGAGCCGTCGCCAAGGAGCGGATGAGGAGGTGGTGCAGGAGCGCCTGCCGCTCGTTGCGCTCGTTGGGCGACCGAATGTTGGCAAGAGCACGCTTTTTAATCGTTTCGTCGGTGAGCGACGAGCAGTTGTTGAAGATCGTGCTGGAACAACACGGGACCGGCTGATCTCTATTGCAGAGTGGAACGGATTTAAGTTTCGCCTGGTAGACACTGGAGGGATGCAGCCAGTGCAGGGTGATGTGATTGACGTCGCTGTGCAGGACCAGGCACGAATTGCCGTGACCAGCGCGGACCTCATCATCCTCGTTGTGGATGCGGCGACCGGTCCGAATCCTGGCGATGCCGAGGTGGCACAACTACTGCGCAAGAGTGGCAAGCCAATCCTCCTCGCGGCGAATAAGGCTGACAATATTGAGCGTGAGCGCGCAGCACATGAGTTTGCCGCGCTCGGCTTCGATGCCATCTATCCGGTGAGTGCGCAACACGGGATCGGCTCAGGCGATCTCCTTGACGTGCTTATTGAAAGTCTGCGGGGGCTCCCGCCTGAGAGTGGCATCCCTACTCGTGAGGGCGAAGTTACGGTCGCGATTGTGGGGCGACCGAACGTTGGGAAGTCGAGCCTGCTGAATCAGCTCCTCGGTGAAGAGCGGACCGTTGTGAGTAACGTGCCAGGAACAACGAGGGACGCCATTGACGATCACATTGATCATGCTGGTCGTTACATCACGCTCGTGGATACCGCAGGAATCAAGAAGCGGGGCAGGATTGCATCTGGGCCCGTTGCTGAAAAGTATGCAACCGTTCGCTCTGTTGCGGCGTTAGATCGCGCCGATGTAGCGCTGCTTCTGATTGATGCGTCGACTGGCCTGCAGGCCCAGGACCTTCACGTAGCAGGCTCTGTCATTGAGGCGGGGAAGGGTCTCGTCATCGTGATGAACAAGTGGGACCTTGTTGAGAAGGACGGCTTCACGTTTGATACGGCGATGGGACTGCTCCGTCGCCAGGCCCCCTTCCTTGATTTTGCACCGATCCTCTCCATCTCCGCGCTGACGGGCCTGCGCGCGACGAAGGTGCTTGACGCGGCGATTGCTGCGGCGGATGCGCGGCAGTTGCGCATTCCTACTGGCGCACTCAATCGCCTCGTGGCAGAGGCGGTTGCGCGCCAAGAGCCTGCGCATAGCGGCAGTAAGCGTCCGAAGATCCTGTATGCGGCACAGGCGGCGACACCGCCACCTACCTTCGTCCTCTTCGCACGAAATGCGGCGCAGGTCCATTTCAGTTGGCAGCGCTTCCTTGAAAATCAGATCCGAGACCAGTACCCGCTGACCGGTACCCCCATCCGCATTGTGGTGCGAGAGCGGGCGGCGGAGGAGGGTCGTGAGCGTGGACGTGCAGGCGGTCGGACAGGGAGTCGGAGTCGATGATTCGAATCCTTGGCGCCGGCGCATGGGGGACCGCCCTCGCAGCGCTCTGGGC
>DMUR01000043.1:0-3739 GCA_003476885.1 Chloroflexota bacterium | reverse complement strand
GCGATCAGCGCAGCGCGCATGAATGCACGTCGGCTACCTGGAGTCACGCTGCCAGAGAGCATCCGGATTCGATCCGTCGATGATGAGCTTTCGGAACTGGGCGTAGGGGATCTTCTCGTGATCGCGATTCCGTCGGATGCTATTCGTGGGGCACTTGCTCAGGTGACAGTTGGCGGCGCGCACGTGGTGATGGCGTCGAAGGGCCTCAGCCGGGAGGGCGAACGCGTCTCCGAGCTTGCGGTTGCCGCAGGTGTGAGCCCGTCAACACTCTTCACCCTCTCAGGACCAAACCTCGCCCGTGAGATCGCAGCAGGCAAGCCAGCCGCTGCGGTGCTCGCCAGTCAAGGCGCGCCCCGTGAAGATGTCCTCGCCGCGCTAGCACGCCCGACCTTCAGGATTTACATGAGTGATGATCCGATCGGCGTAGAGGTGGCGGGTGCGCTGAAGAATGTCCTTGCGATCGCCGTGAGCGGCGTACGTTCGCTTGGATACGGCGAGAATGCGGCGGCAGCGCTCCTCTCCCGCGGCGTCGCAGAGATGGCGCGTCTTGCTGAAGCGTGTGGCGGGCGCGCCGAGAGTGCCTTCGGACTTGCAGGGGTTGGTGATCTGGTGCTCACCGCATCCAACACTGGATCAAGGAACGCACGGCTGGGCGAACTGCTCGCCACAGGAGCGTCAGTGAGCGCTGCGGTTGAGACGATCGGTGCAACGGTTGAGGGGATCCCGACCGCGCACGGTGCGCTCCTCCTTGCGGCACGTCTCGGCGTTGAACTGCCAATCACGGCCGCAGTTGTTGCGGCGCTCGAACACGGTGTGAGCATCGAGCGTCTCGCTGAGGGGCTGCTAGGGCGCGCGCCAACTGCTGAGTGGCACTGATCAGGACTCGGCAAGGCTGCTAGAATCGCCGCTCGCGCACGGCAACGGAGCGTAGCGCAGCTTGGTAGCGCGCTTGCCTGGGGGGCAAGAGGTCGCAGGTTCAAATCCTGTCGCTCCGACCATCAACACATGACATGCAAAAGGCCCGGGGTTTCCCCCGGGCCTTCTGTTGTTTAGCGTCGGCGGCGTGCCGCCGTGAGAGGCCTTGGTGTTTAGCGGCCTGAGTTCTTCAGGGTTGCGATCTTCCAGATGAGGAGACCGTAGCCCGGCTTGGCCAGGATGTCGGCAATCGTGTATCCGACCTGCTTCAGCACGAGGCCGTCCTGGGCCGTAAGGCCAAGGTTGCCTGCGATTGCTGGGAGGAGGTAGGCGATTGGGTAGACGCCCCACGTCGCGATAAGCACGACGCGAAGGATCTTGAAGATCCCCTGGATGTCCTTGCTCTGCTTCTTGATCGAGGCATCAATGCCGCCGAACAGGTCGCGGAGGATCAGGACGAAGAAGACTGAGCTGATCGCGCCCCAGATGGTGCGCGGCGAGGCCAAGTCAACCGACGTGATGTTCGTCATCTCGCCGACGTAGCCGGTTGCGATCATCAAGAACGCATAGACCACGTTTCGCTTGATCAGCGTGCTCTCAAGCTTCTTGTCGAGCTTGAGTACGAGCACGAGCTCAGCAACGAGGAGTGGCACCGTCAGGAGCCAGTCCACGTATCGATACGCCTCGTTGAACGGGGCGCCCGTGGTGCCGAAGGCCACCCACGAGTCGAAGATTCGGACGTAGTGGTAGAACGCGATCAGCACAACTACGGCTGAGAGCGTTACCGCCATCCGGTTCCCCTCCTTCAGAGCTCCGCGTGCGGAGACGAAGAAGAAGAAGCTTGCGCCCATCGCCGCGATGGCGAGGGACATAAAGTTGTAGACCAACTGATAGGCATCTGCTGCGCTCATCAATGGACCTCCCTTTTTGCTTCTGCGACCTCTTCGGATCGCTGTGGATAAGTATCGCAAATTTCGGGTGCTATGTTGCGATACCGCAATATTTCGCAACTGTTACATCTTTCTGTAACAAATGAGACTTTCCACGGGCCCGCGGGAGGCGCTAGTCTGCGAGGGAGGGAAAGGGGGAGCCATGCCAGCCATCACAGAGCTCACGCGCATCGAGCCGGTCCACCTGGCACGCCTGGAGGCGCAGGGGATCTTCACCACGGGGCTCCTCCTTGAGCGGAGTGAAACGCCGACCCGGCGCCAGACGCTCGCCGACCAGACAGACGCCTCCCTCGCGGATGTTGCCGAGTGGCGCGACGAAGCGCTCTTGCTCAACCTCGCCTTCTTTGGTCGCCACGAGCATCAGCTGCTCGCCGCGGCCGGATATCCGGGCATTCGAACACTCGCCGAAAGTGATTGGGAAGAGTTCCAGGCGGCCGTCACGCGGGCAACCCTCCTTCTTGGCCGAGTTGCGCCTGACCCGCTCTCCCTGCGTTCGTGGTGGGAGCAGGGACGCGTCCTCGTCGACGCGTGAAGCAGATGCGCCGTGCGGCGCGTCGAATCGCTGCAGCCACCTTCACGCTTCTCGCCCTGATTGCGCTCACCCTTGGCCTCTTCCTCCTCCCACCAGTCGTGCATCTCCTCCTTGACCTTGCAAATGCGTCGGAGAGCCTCAACGTCGCGGAACCGGTTGCACACTCGCTCTCGGATGCGCTCGTCCGTGATCTCCTCGTTGGCGGAGCCTTTGACGTCCCCCTGAGTGGTGAACCGCTGCTGAGCGTCTCAGAGCGCTCGCACCTCGTAGACGTCGGCGTGCTCTTTCGGATCCTGATGATCGCGGGTGCAGTCTCACTAGCCGTACTCACTACGCTCTTCATTCGCAAGCGTCGCTGGTTTTATCAGGCACTCCATGACGGCGCGCTCCTCCTTGGAACGGGCGCCGCGCTCGTTGGCGGCGCGTTCGCGCTCGCGTTTGATGCGACGTTTACGTTCGCTCACGAGCTGCTCTTCCCTGCGGGGAACTGGACATTCAATCCTGCGACCGACCGGCTGGTACAGCTCTATCCGATGAACTTCTGGCTGCTGGCTGCGATTAGTTTTTGCGTGGTGCTTGTTGGCGCCGCGGCGCTTGGGCTCTCACTTGCACGGGGCCGGCGACGATAGTGGGGGAGATCTACCTCGCCGCAATCGTCGGGTCGATCCTTGGTATCCATGGGATTGCACGACGATGGAGCCCCTGGACACAGCGCAGCGTAGTCCTCCCCGTTGCCGTCGCGATCAGCATCGCATTTCTTCTGGTGGACACGATTGGCCTTGCGCGAGGATGGTTTGCCACACCTGCCTCTGGCACGACACTTGCGCTCCCAGGTGCAGGGCCGCTCGGACGCGGATTCCCGATTGAAGAGCCGCTGCTGCTTTTCGGCATCTCATCACTTGCAGTGGTTGCTGCTGATCTTGTCGGACGCGGAACGCTTCGAGCGAGTGCGGCACTTGGATTGCGGGAGGCCGTGGGGTTCGCGCTCATCGGCGCGCTTGCGGGCGGGACGCTCGGCGCAGTGTTGAGTGGTGCCGAGTACACGGTCGCCGCTGCAGCGCTCGCTGGTGCCGGCGTCGGGCTTGCGTGGCCACTCCTCGTTTCTGATCGCGGCACACGGGCGTCGTTCGCAGCCTTCATCGTGCTCACCCTGATCTTTGACAATCTGCTCTGTCTCAGCGGACTGCTGACCTATCCATCAGCGCCCCGGAGTGGCCTGCTTTTATGGGCGATGCCCGTTGAAGATCTTCTTTACGCCACTGGTCTGGTGGGTGCTGCGTTAAGGCTGCGAGCGGAGGTGATGTCTGGAAGGGGGAGTGCGTGGCGGATCTTCCTCGCTTCG